>JALNXP010000074.1 GCA_023230285.1 Bacteroidales bacterium
ATAAACATTTTGATTATAAACACTTTAAAATCAAATGCAACTAATGCAAATTTGACATAATATCAAAAATTACACCTTTAAATCTATATTTCTCAACTCTTTATTGTATTTTCGCAATGCTACTTGAATCTACCCGTAAGAAAAATATATTTGGAAAAAACAACTTATAACAAAATATCAATTACCTTTGTAGTTAAATATTTTAATTATGGATACACTTTTTGATATAATGTCATCAGCGTGGAAAAAACTTTATCCCGATGAAGAAACATCTAAACTTCAGCAGTTTATAAAAGAAATAGAAGAATATAAAGCACATCTGAATATAACAGCCAACGAGCCTTTATGGTATAAAAAAACTGTTGTATATTCTTTGTATGTCGATTTATTTAACAAAGATTTTTTTGGATTGGAAGACAAACTCGATTATCTGCAATCTCTCGGCATCAACTGTATATGGCTGCTGCCGGTACTTGATTCACCGATGAAAGATGCCGGCTTCGATGTAAGAAACTATCAACTAATTCGTAAATCTCTGTTCGGGCTGCCTGAAACAGCTGCCGATGAAGAAGCAGAACGGCTGTTTGCAAATTTTTTGGATAAAGCTCATAAGAGAAATATCAAAATAATCTTTGACATCGCACTAAACCACTGCTCTAACGAAAATCAATGGTTCGTAAAATCCAAAGATGATAAATCAAGTCCGTATCGCAATTATTTTATCTGGAACAAAGACGATAAAAAATATTCACAAGCACGACTGATTTTCAAAGGTATGTGTCCAAGCAACTGGGAAAAATATAATGACGAATATTATTTCCACAGATTCTTTGAATTTCAACCGGATTTTAACTACAAAAACCCTGATGTTTTATTACAAATGGTCAGGATAATTCTATATTGGTTGAAATTAGGTATTGACGGTTTCCGCGCAGATGCAATTCCATATCTTTGGAAAGAAGACAATACAAATTGTGAAAATCTTGAAGGTACTCATACCATTTTAAAATTTATAAAAGCAGTTTTAGACTACGTCAAACCAAATACGCTACTACTTGCCGAAGCTTGTCAGCCACCGAAAGAAGTCGTAAAATATTTTGGTAAAGCTGATGAATGTAACGCCGGCTATCATTTCCCGCTTATGCCGATGATATATAAAGCTATCGCCATGCAAAGCCGAATGCCGATAATCAATATTCTCGATAAAAACACAACTCCCGAAATAAGTACTGACAGTCAGTGGTTTATGTTTCTAAGATGCCATGACGAATTAAGCCTTGAACTTGTTTATGTCAGCGAGGAAGACAGAAAATACATTCACGATAACTATTGTCACAAACCTGAATGGGATTTTAGATTGGGCGAAGGTATATCTGCACGACTAAGCGAACTCATGCAATTTGATTATGAAAAAGAACTGTTAGCTTATTCTGTCATGCTTACCCTACCCGGAACTCCTATTATTTATTATGGTGATGAGTTTGGGAAAGCTAATGACTATGATTATTACAAAGAACAAGTCAAATTTACAGGTAAAGATGATACCCGATTTTTGGTTCGCGGAAAAATCGACTGGAAAAACACAGAACAACAACTCTCTAATTCTAAATCATTTAATAACAAGTTGTTCAATGGATTAAAAGAAATGTTGAACAGAAGAAATCAACTTGACGTTTTTGGAACGGGTACAATAGAATGGGTAAACACAAACAATAATGCAATATTATCATATTACAGAACATCTAACGGGCGTAAGGTGTTGATAATAAACAACTTATCAGATAAAGAGCAAAATATTGACATTGAAAATGTTGGCAACATATCTTTAAGCAGATACGCATTTCAATGGATTATTATTTAGCGATAAATAATTTTAATGAGGAAGTCATCAATTATATCAACAATTATCATTTTCACGCTGCTGATAATGTCGTGGACTAAATGTGCCGGACAGGAAACTGAAGTTCGTCCGCGTATAGGCTTGGTTTTGTCCGGCGGCGGCGCAAGAGGTATCGCTCACATCGGAGTTTTGCAGGTACTCGAAGAAAAAGGTATCCCCATCGATTATATTGGTGGTACTTCTATGGGCTGTTTAATTGGCAGTTTATACGCCGCAGGCTACTCTGCCGACAACATTGCAGAAATTATAGCGGCAGAAAGTTTTCGTGATTTACTGAAAGACAACCTTCCACGCAATTATGTAACTTATGAAGAACGACATGATTTCGGCAACTATCTGCTCGGCGTTTCTTTTGATAAAAAATACAGACCCGATATTCCCATAGGTGTTGTTAAAGGACAAAATTTGATGATGGGCTTGAATTATTATCTGTGGAATGTTCTGGATTGCTCTGATTTTAGAAATTTGCCTACGCCATTTTTTTGTGTCGCAGCAAACATATCCAAAGGCAGAGACACCATAATAGAAAGCGGCGACCTGCCAATGGCTGTGCGTGCTTCGATATCTGTTCCCGGAGTCTTCGCACCGGTTATAATAAACAACGACGTAATTATTGATGGCGGCTTTTATAATAATTTTCCTACAAAAGAAATGAAAAGTAAAAATGTAGACCTAATCATCGGCGTAAATGTAGGCTACAAAAACATGGAAACAGAAAATATAAAATCTGTTTTTAATATGGCAGGACAACTATTGTGGATAAACAATATTGAAGCAAATATTGAAGCTCAAAAATTATGTGACGTTTTAATTGAACCAAAAGTCATGGACGAATATAGTGGAAGCTCTTTCAATAAAATAGCCGACATAATTCGGTTAGGCAGAGAAGCCGCTTTAGAACATGAAAAACAATTAGACTCCATTGCAGATTATTTTAAGTATATGGGAGTAAATCCGAAAATCAGACAAATGCCAATCAATAAAAAAATTGCCATAGATTCTATCCGGATTAATGGACTGAAAAACACTTCAAAAGAATATTTTGAGGGTAATATGATGATTGCAGCAAACGACAGTGTTCTTCCTAAAGAAGTCAATGACGGAATAAAAAGAGCTTATGGCACATTAAACTATGAATCAATATTTTATAAAATAAATAAAACAGATAAAGCTACAATATTAGCAATAGATTTAAAAGAAAAAGAACCTGTTTATATGCAATTTGGAGCCGGCTATAATGCACATTCAATGTTGTTTATGAAGTTCAAGGCAACAGTGCGTAATCCTTTATTCAAATCATCAAAATTAAGTGTTGATGCTTTAATAAGCAAAGACCCTGAGCTGAGTCTGAGTTATGCGTATTTTCTAAACAAAAGATTATTTCAAAAGAAAGTCAACATATTTCCCACAATAGGATTAAACTTATCTGCAACATCTATACATACTTACAGTTACAACGACATCGGGCGAAGAACAGCCGAAAGAATTGTGACAGAAGAGATAATAGGAGCATTTTTTAGAATGTATCACACGAACAACAACGTAGGAATAAATGTTTTTCAGCAGCGTTCATGGATACGTCCTTTAGGACGCAACATGATAGATTTTTTATCTCCTGATGAAATGATGTATAATATTAATCTTAATTGGGGACGAGATAATTTAGATGACTCGAATTACCCTACATGCGGGAGTAAATTATTTATCAATGAAGAACTTAGCATACCGCTTTATAAATATAACATGTCCACTAATTTAAGTACTTTCGGCTATTTTACAAGCGTTTTTGATTTAGGGCGTAACGTATATTTCAGCCCTTCTGTTTATGTTGGTTTAAACAGTTCCGATACGCTTTTTTACTCCCAACAAATTTTTGTTGGTGGCAGTCAAACTTATAACTACCTGAGAACCATTCCATTTGCCGGTTACGAATTTAGTGAAATACGCACAAACAATGCAGTGACAATACAAGCAAATTTTAGATGGCATGTTGCAAAAAATCACCATTTGTTGTTTAAATCAAATTTCGGAATTACCGCCGAGAGTTTAATATATTATAATGATTATAAATATGTAAGCGGTGTCGGTGTCGGTTATAGTTTCAACAGCTTTATAGGTCCGTTAGAAATAATAGTATCGAATGCTTTATTTGACAGATTTCGTCCTAAAATATGGATAAACATAGGGTATCAATTTTAATTATATCCACAATATTATTAATTGCAAAACGTTAATTTAATTAAAATATATATTAGATAATATTTTGTGTAAAGTATGAAAAAATTTATAGGGTTATTCTTATTCTTCTTGTTTTTATGTTTTGGCAGTTACAGTCAGTCTGTCGGGCTTGTACTTAGCGGCGGCGGTGCCAAGGGTATGGCTCATATTGGGGTTATCAAAGCATTGGAAGAAAACAACATTCCTATAGATTATGTTGCCGGAACATCAGCAGGGGCAATAGTTGCAGCACTTTATGCCTCCGGCTACAGCGTTGAAGAGATGACATATATTTTTACAAGCGGAGCCATGGATTCATATTTAGCTTCTACGCCGGACAGAAATAAAGGCTACCTTTACAAAGAAAATAGACAAAATTCTAAACTTTATACCTTCAAAATAAATGTAGACTCTTCATTAATCCATACAAAATTTTTACCTACATACATAATCGCACCACACTCACTCGACTACGGCTTCATGGAATTTTTTGCTCAGGCAAATACAGTTTGTGACGGCAACTTCGACAACTTGATGGTGCCTTTCCGCTGTGTAGCTTCTTCAATTAATGATAATGACGAATACGTCATGAGAAAAGGTGATTTGAGTACAGCGGTAAGAGCTTCCATGACATTCCCTTTCTTCTTCAATCCAATCTATATGGACGAAAAAGTGCTGATGGACGGTGGAATGTACAACAATTTTCCTGTTAATGTGATGCAGGAAGATTTTAATCCGGATATTATCATTGGTTGTTCGGTCGCTTCAAATTACGCTGAACCCCAAGAAGATAACATTATCTCTGTATTGCAAAATATCTTTATGACCGATACGGATTTTTCGATGCCCGAAAACGGTGTTTTGATTAAGCCAAATGTTATTGGAATAGTAAGTTTATTGGATTTCAGCAAAACACCTGAACTAATAGACAGCGGTTATTACGCTTGCACACGGCAGATGGAATTAATCAAAACAAAAGTAACAAGGCAGGAAAGTCAGGAAGAACTAAGAGCAAAGAGAGAGAGCTTCAATCAAAAGAAAAAACCGTTGTTTTTTAAAGACATTTATGCACTGAATGTTACAAAATCACAATTCCAATATATAGACAAATTGATGACCGGAAATAAATATTTTGTTTCTTCGAAAGAATTACACGAAAAATACGACATTTTAGTTTCAGACGACAAGATTATATCTGCCTTCCCTACCGCAACATATAATAAAGCCACGAGTTTTTACGACATGAAACTCAATATAAAAAAAGATTATAATCTTGAAGCCGAAATTGGTGGTAATCTTGCATGGGACAACAGTGGACAACTTTACGTAAATGGCAGATATAAATATTTTGGCAGATTTGCATTGGATGCCAATTTAGGCGGATATCTCGGAAGATTTTATAAGTCTGTCAGCATAAACGGCAAAATAGATTATCCCGGAAAACAGTTGTTTTATGGTATCATAGATGCAACTATAAATCAAAAAAAATATTTTGCAACATCAACTAACTTTTATTCTGATGTGTCTCCATCATATTTAATTCAAAATGAGCGACATATCCTTGTTCAAACCGGCATGTCCACAGCCAAAAGGTCGGTGGCTTATCTGAAATTTGCAGTATTTAAAAACACCGATATTTTTTACAACACAAATTATTTTTCAGTCAACGACACGGCAGATTATACAATTTTTAATGGGTTGACAGCAGGAATAAACTATACTAAAAATACGTTTAACAAATATATTTATCCAGACGCGGGTTATTTACTAAAATTGGATGTTGATTTTGTTCACGGCAAAGAAAAATACTATCCGGGAACTACATCTCTTAATTCCAATTATTTGGAACAAAAACATAATTGGTTCAGAGTATCAGCAATATATCAACATTATTTTCTTTCAATAAAATACTATTCTATAGGATTATCCGGCAATTTTGTCTTTTCAAATCAAAAGCCGTGGTCAAATTATATGTCTTCTTTGCTTCATGCAAACAGTTTTGAGCCGTTTCAGAACTGCATAACGAGATTTTTGCCGGAATATAGAGCATACAGCTATTCGGCTTTAGGTCTCAAATCAATGATAAAATTACCATATAATTTTTTAATAACTATGGAAGGATATGCTTTTGCGCCCATCAACGAATTATACGAGACTGAAAATCAGCATGTTGCAACCGAAAAGATGTTTAAAAACGTTTATTATTTAGGTTCTTTGGGCTTAGTATTCAATAATATTCTGATTCCGGTAAGTTTAAATTTTAATTTATACGATAATAAAGAAACTCCATTTACAATTTCATGCAGCATAGGATATATGTTTTTCAACAGATATGCTTTAGAATAATTTTTTTATTTTTTTCCATAAAAAACATTCTTATATAGAAAAAAGTATTACCTTGAAGATTGAAAGATTTTATATAAAAACTGTATAACTTAATTATTATTAATAACTTTTTAAATCTACTTAACATGAAAAAATTATTACTTTCGATTGTTTGTGCATTTGTTATATTTAGCTTATCCGCACAAATCACTGAAAATTTTTCCGATTACACGGTAGGCGGAAAAATCGCATCTCAAGCTCAAGCAATGGGCAGAGATTATTGGACAACATGGTCAAACAACCCCGGTAGCTCGGAAGACGGTAGTGTTGCCGAATTTGAAGGCGACAAAGTTGCTTCTTTAGTTGCGAATAATGACCAAGTACTCCTTTTCGGCACACAAACAGCCGGCGTTTATGACATCGTATTTAACATGTATGTTCCTTCCGGAAAAGTCGGTTACTTCAATGTACTTTCTTCTTTTGCCGGTTCTTCAAGTTCATGGGCAATGCAAGTTTATGTAAATGCTCTCAATGACGGACAGAACACCACTTATTCACCGGGTCAAGGTACACTTCACGCTGCAGGAGCTGCTGCTGCAACTTTCTCATGCGGACAAGAAATCTGGATCGAATTTAAAGTTAATGTCGACTTAGACAATGACTTAGGCACATTCTACGTAAATGGTACTCAAATTCATCAATGGCAATGGTCATTAGGTTCATTCGGTGATGATAACATGAGACAACTTGATGCTATGAACATCTATTGCGATGCTGCTGCCAACATGGAGTTTTATGCCGACAACTTCGCTTTCACACCTCAGACAGGTTCACAAGTACTTTTTGAGACCTCTTTTGATGATGTGGCTAACGGCGCTCATGTAGCTGTATCATATCCTGATTGGTTTACAACATGGTCAAACGCTCCGGGTGGTGCCGAAGATGGTTATATCTCTAACGAACAGTCTTCTTCTAATCCACAATCAGCAAAATTTACATACGGTAACGACCAAGTTTTATTACTCGGCAACCAAACTTCAGGTGCTTACACAGTGTCTTTCGAAGTATTTGTTCCAACAGGTAAAGACGGATATTTCAACATCTTACACTCATTTGCAGGAAGTTCCAGCGAATGGGGTATCGAAGTTTATCTTAATCATTCCAGCAATGGTACTGTCATTAAATCAGATGGCGCTGATTATCCTTTTACAATTCCTATGAATCAATGGTTCCCTGTTGTTTTTGATATCGACTTGGATAACGACTATGCTACTGCAACTATCAATGGTACAGAAGTTTGTTCATGGGCATTCAGCACTCAGGCTTCCGGCGGTGCCGGTATAAGACAACTTGGTGCTATGGACTTCTTCCCTCCATCAAGTGCTTCCGTTTCTCAATATTATATTGATAATCTTGTATTTGCTTCAGCAGGTGGTACCAGTGCACCTAACTTGTCTGTTTCAGCTACTTCATTTACCAAAACTCTCGCTTCCGGCGATGCCGAAAATGATGCACTCGTAATCACAAACAGTGGTAACAGTATAGGCGACTATGTTGCTTGGGTTACTTATGATGATGCTTATGGTAAAAAAGACGGCGCAAAAGGAACTTATACTTTAGCTTACAGCTCTGATGAAAACGCAGGTGCTATCGGTTATACCACAGGAACTCCTTTAATTGAGTACGGTGCTAAATTTACCGGCAACTTCTATGGCGATTTTATGGGAACAGAATTAACTAAAGTTTCATTCTTCGCTTATGCAGCTCCTACAGGCAACACCGCTAAAATCCGTGTCTATGGTCAAGGGTCTTTCGCTGTTCCGGGTGAAGTTTTGGCAGAAGTAACAACAAACAGTATCATCTTAAATTATTGGAATGAAGTAACATTACCGGAAGCTATCTTACTCGACGGTCAAGATTATTGGGTAACTGTTGAAATGACTCAACCTGAAGGTGCTTATCTTATGGCTTATGATGATGGCACTGCTGTTACCAACAGCAACTGGGCACGTACTAACAGCGGCGCTTGGGGCGAAACCACAGTAGTCGGCGGCAACAATATCGGATGCTGGATGATTAAAGCTATCAGCGAAGGTACTCCTATCGCAGGCTCATGGTTAACAATCACCAACGATGCTTATGGCTCTATCATGGGCGGCGAAAATGCAACTCTCAACCTCTTATTTAACGCTCAAGGTCTTTCAAACGGTCAATATACTGCTGTACTTCACATACAAACCAATGATGAAAATAATCCTTTCTTCGAAATTCCTTGTACTCTCAACGTAGGTGCTGCTTGTGATGCACCGGTAATCACAGCCGAATCTTCTACTTATGAAGGTGAACCCGTTGTATTGGTAGAATGGCAAGCTGTAACAGGAGCCGGTAGCTACAATGTATATTATGGCAACACCTTACTTGGTAATACAGTTGAAACATCTATTGCTGTTACCGGAGTGGAAATTGGTACAGAATACTGCTTCACAGTTACTTCCGTCTGCGAAGGAACAGAATCCGCTCATTCTAATGAAGGTTGTGCTTTAGTAGGTATCGAAGAAACAGAATCTTATTTCAATATGTATCCTAACCCAACTGAAGGTAACGCAACTATCACTTCCAACGAAATTATGGATAAAGTTGTAGTTTACAACAGCATCGGTCAAATGGTTCGCAACATGAACGTTAATAGCACAGAATGCATTATCTCCGACCTCAACTCAGGTATGTATTTCATTAAAGTTCAATCAGGTGAAACAGTTAAAACTCTCAAATTAGTTGTTAAATAAAAAAACTGATTTATGTTTATAAAAAAAGCTGCCGTTTTTATTTATCGGCAGCTTTTTTTATCTTTGTATTTATCATAATTTTCATCTATGAAATTAAATAAACAACAGCTGTCGACTATTATAAGATACCTGCTATCAGCAACTTTTGTAATGTCTTCTTTGTTGAAATTTATATCTCTGAACCATTTTGACCTGTTCATATATGAACATAATATCCTGTCGCTATCCTTGTCTCAATTAAGCTCCCGATTGTTAATATGCCTCGAATTTTCTATAGGATTGCTCTTCTTGCTGAATATTTATACTAAATATACCAAAATTGCTGCAATAAGTATATTATCCCTATTTACAATCTATCTTATCGGGCTTCCCTATTGGTTTAATATCAACATATCCAATTGTCACTGTTTTGGCGAAATATTTTCAATAAACCGCAATTGGTCTATAATGAAAAATATTTTATTAATACTTGCTACAGTTTGTATTATAAACAGTTATAGCCATAAAGCTCTGAAATTAAAGACCATAATCTTTGCATCTTTATCAATAATATATCTTATAATAATATTTATAATCAGCCCGACCGATACCTTATATAATATGGT
>JALNXP010000075.1 GCA_023230285.1 Bacteroidales bacterium
TGTTGTAGACGGATTGATAACTTTAGATGTTCCGGAGCGTGAAGCCGGTCAGACATCTGTTTTGCAATTAGCACTTCCACCAATAGAAGAAGTTAAGATTGCTTTTATCGGCTTAGGAATGCGTGGCAGCGATGCTGTACGCCGTTATACTTATATAGACGGTGTGAAAACTGTTGCTTTGTGCGATTTGTTACCTGAATATGTTGAACGTTCACAAAAAACATTGGAAGAAGCAGGACTTCCTGAAGCAAAAGAATATGTAGGTCCGGAAGCGTATAAAGAACTTTTTGAAAATGAAGACATTGACCTTGCCTACATCTGCACTGACTGGTTAGGGCATGTTCCGATAGCCGTATGTGCAATGGAACACGGTGTCAACGTAGCTATTGAAGTACCTGCTGCTACTACTATAGACGAATGCTGGCAGTTGGTAAACACTGCGGAAAAGACACAAAAACATTGCATGATGCTCGAAAATTGCTGCTACGACTTCTTCGAAATGGCAACGATGGCGATGAACGATGATGACCTCTTTGGAGAAATTGTTCATGTAGAAGGTGCGTATATCCACGATTTAAGATGGCTGCAATTTGATGAAGAAAACGGTTATGTAGGTATGTGGCGACTTGAATACAATAAAATACACAACGGCAACCACTATTGCACCCATGGTTTAGGTCCTTTGGCTCAAATACTTGATATTCACCGCGGTGATAGAATGGAATACATCGTTTCAGTATCTTCAGACCAATTCGGCATGACCGAATATGCTAAACAAAAATTCGGAGAAGATTCGGATTATGCTAAATACGATTACGCTTTAGGCGACATGAGTACATCGATAATAAAAACCGCCAAAGGTAAAACTATAATGCTGCAACACGATGTAACTTCACCACGTCCATATAACAGGCATCATCTGATTTCAGGCACAAAAGGCTTTGCACAAAAATATCCTGTAGAATCACTTGCTTTTGAGCCCAATGCCCATTCGGCATTACCAGAAGAAGAAATGAAAGAAGTATTGGCAAAATATGAACACCGAATTACAAAAGAAATCGGGGAAATAGCCCGTGAAGTAGGTGGTCACGGCGGCATGGACTTCATCATGGATTATCGACTGATATATTGTTTGCATAACGGACTACCTTTAGACCAAGATGTCTATGATGCAGCGGAATGGTCTTGCATCGGCGAGCTGTCCGAAATATCTGTAAATCATAAAGGTATGCCGGTAGCTATCCCCGACTTCACAAGAGGCGACTGGAATAAAACAAACGGTTATAAACACGCTTTCGCCAAATAGTTAAATTATTTAAAATCAGCTTGTTAAAATATGAAACGTATATATTTTGTTTTGTACGTTGCTATGGCTGTATTGCTATGCTCGTTTCAAACACCGGAGATAACTCCGACAGAACTTCTAAAATCAATAGATATTATTGACAGCATTAAAGAAATTCGTAATGACAACTTCTTTGAATGTACTTATGAGGTCTGGTTTAGAATGCCGATAGACCACAATAATCCTAACAGCGAATATTTTCCGCTGAGAGCTTATTATTCTCACAAAGGTTTTGACCGACCGATGCTTGCTGTTCTTGATGGTTACACTATGTATACCTCTCGCGCTAACGAATTGGCTATAATATTAGATGCTAACCAGTTGACGATAGAACATCGTTTTTTTTCAAACAGTCGTCCTAAAGATTCGATACCATGGACTTACCTTACCGTAGAGCAGGCAGCCGCCGATCAACATGCTATAATTCAGGTTTTTAAACAATATTACAAAGGCAAATGGGTATCAACAGGTATAAGCAAAAGCGGACAGACAACAATTTTCCACAGATGCCTCTACCCTGCCGATGTAGATGTAAGCGTTCCTTATGTTGCACCATTAAACTTTTCTAATGAAGACCCAAGAGTATATGATTTTCTCGCTAATGTAGGCAGCAAAGAATGTCGAAAGAAGATATACAAATTCCAAAAAACACTTTTCAGAAAGAAATCAGACTTATTTCCAATGTTTGAGGAACTTGCGCAGCAATATGGCTGGAAATTTGTGATGGGACTCGACAGAGCTTATGATTTGGCTGTATTGGAATTTAATTTTGCCTTTTGGCAGTGGGGCGCAGATTGTGATGCAATTCCCAAGAGAACCGCTCCGCTGAAAGAAATATTCAACTATTGGAAAAGTTTAGATGTATTTTCATTCTTCGATGAACAATCGATAGAAACTACACGTCCGTTTTTTTATCAAGCGATGACGGAGATAGGCATGTATGGCTATGAAGTCAAGCCGTTTCATAAGTTTTTGGACGACAAAGAAAACATCACATTTGATTTTACCATGCCCAAAGGCTACGAACACGCCGCTTTCAATGTGTCAACAATGGAAAAAGTTGATAAATGGGTAAAAGAATCCGGCAATTATATGCTATATATTTACGGTCAAAATGATGCGTGGAGTTCTACGGCAGTAGATGTCGGAGATAAAACAAATGCAGTAATTATGTTTAACCCCGGCGGCTCGCATGCTTCAAGGATAAAATCATTTCCGTCTGAGATGCAAGACAGCATATATCATGTACTTAGCAGTTGGTTAGACATGGAAGTACCTGTCAAAAAGTAATACAATAATTATTCTTTTTTCAGATAGCAGGACATCTTTTCGACATCTTCGCATACCTTCATGGCTTCGTAAATATATTGGTCGGTAATAACTTGGCCATGCCACTTCTTATTATGTTCGGCAACAGTAGAATCGTTCAGATAAGACGAATTTGTTGCGGTGATAATTACGGCATTCATAGATAAAGTATCTTTACCCATCTTATCATAACGTTTAGATGCTTCTTCAGAAGCCTTCATAAATTTAGTATATGTCTCATACTCAAGAGGATACTCAGTCATACTTCTCACTTCTTTAAGTCTTTTGGCATAACTATCCATTTCGTTGAAATAGCTGTTATCAGCAATTCTTTTGTAACTATTATTTATGACATTAGTATAATTGCAGCTATCACTTTTCCAGATATTGTAAACAGCTTTAGGCATTTCTGTCCATGGCAGAGGATGGTCTAATTCTCTTTCGCCATAATCTATATATTTATAAGGCATATTTAGCTGAATATCAGGTGTAACACCTAACAATTGAGTAGAGCCGCCATTAATTCTGTAAAATTTTTGCAAAGTAACTTTTATAGAACCGAGCGGTTTAATATTTGCCATGCTGTTATTCACCATCTTATCGAGGTCTTCAAAACGTTGTACCGAGCCTTTTCCAAAAGTAGTAGAACCTATGATAACACCACGTTTATAATCTTGTATAGCAGCAGCAAAGATTTCCGAAGCTGAAGCCGAAGATTGATTTACCATAACAACTAACGGACCGTCCCACACAGTTCCGCTATCATAATCCGAGTAAGTACGAGCTGCATCTTTCGACTTAACTTGGACAGCCGGTCCTTTGTCTATAAACAATCCTACAATATCAACACAATCGCTCAAAGAGCCGCCGGTATTGTTACGCAAATCCACAATAACGCCCTGTATATTTTCTTTTTTAAGTTTTTCCAACTCAATTTTCATATCCTGCGAACAACGTCTCCCTTTTGAATCATTAAAATTAGCATAAAAAGAAGGCAAATATATATAGCCTATTTTGCTGTTAGTTTCTTCGTCGGTGATAATCATTGATTTAGCATAAGTAGCTTCTATAATTACCACATCACGAATTATAGAAATTACTTTTTGAACGCCATCGATTTTCTGTATAGTCAGATTAACTGTTGTGCCTTTGGGACCACGGATAAGTCTGACAGCCTTATCCAAACGCATGTCCACTACATCAACCGGTTCTTCATCTCCTTGTGCAACTTTCAATATTTTATCATTAATTTCAAGCTCGCCCTGTTTCCACGAAGGACTCCCAGGAACAATATCGGTTACTGTAATATACCCTTCTTTCTGGGTTAATGTTGCAACGATACACTCTATCTGACCGGAAAAACTGATGTCGAAATCTTCTTTATCTTTTGGCGGAAAGAAACTTGTATGAGGGTCATAATCAGAAAGTATGGCATTAACATAATAAGCAAAATAATCTTCTTTCTCCTGTTTAAGAAGTACTTCATCAAACCAATTGGTATAACGTTTTTTTACAGATTCTCGAGATATTTTTTCCAATTCGACAAAACTCTTTAATGTAACAGTATCATTCTTTTCAAAAGCCTTTTTTTGAGCTTCATCATCTTTATAAATTTTATTTAACACTTCATATTTCAGAGCGTTATACCAACGGCGTTTCAAATCTTCTCTGTCTTTACACCAAACAAGACTGTCCGGATTAGTTTGTACATAATCTGTAATAGAAAAATCAAACGGCTCCTCTATAATCTCTTTAAAATATTTATTGGCTTCGATAGTCCTAAAACTTATAATAAAATATGATGTTTCAAAAAAATCCAATGAGCCATTAATAAATTGATTATCAATAGATAGTTTGTATTTATTAAATTTATCTATATCTTCTTGTAGTAAAAAACGTTTATAATAATCAACAGATTCAAGATATTGATTGTACACATTTACTGAAAATTCATCATCAATTTTAGGTGGAGAAACATGATATTCTGAAACAATAGTTCTAAGAATATACTGAATTGTTAAGTTTTTATCTTCTTTTTGTTGTTGAGAAAAGCCTTGAATGCCTATCACTGTTGATAAGAATAAGCAAACAAATAATGTGACAATGTTTTTTTTCATTTATAATATAGATTTATTTTGAATTAAAAATATTTTTAGATTGCAAATATAGCATTAAATTATTCAAAATATCCGGCGACAGATAAAAAATAATGTTTCATGGCAATAATTAAAGTTCCGGCTCAATAAATAAATTAATTATTTTTAACAAAGTAAATGATTATTATAACCAACATATCTATAACTTTGCAAACTGAAGAATGACGGGGTATTAGCTCAGTTGGCTAGAGCGTTTGACTGGCAGTCAAAAGGTCAGCGGTTCGATTCCGCTATACTCCACTAAAGTACTGACAATCAAAACTTAAAGACACTTATAAACATAAACAGTGTCTTTTTTTTTTATCACATTACCTATTCATCAATAATAAAAGCATAACATCTATGTACTTATGGCTTTTTCACCGGTGTAAAATCTCGCATTACTGCATTAGGAGACGATTATGCAAAAAACAAAAAAATTGTATATCAAGAACTTGCCTGCCTATTTAAAAAAATTAATTCAGGACATTTTGTATGTCTATGATGATGGAACACTTGAAGATGTAGTTGGCAACATACTGATAATAAATAATTTAACTATTTAAACAGACAATAGCATATTTAACGAATTATCACTAATTTCAGCTATAATCCGTTAAATCCGCAAATGTTATAAAGCAGCATCCAACAATTTATTATAATGTTCAATCAAAGAATTATCATCAGAAGTGTTTTTTGCAGACATATTTGACACGTCGGCATACATAACAATCAGATAATCAACATTAAACAAGCGTAAGGCAATCATGGTGGTTATTTGTGACTCTGTAAGTTCGTCTACGAAGAAAGCTATATAATCGCCGTAGCCTGTACCTGTCACTACATATCTTTCGAGAAGAAAATTTGTTAAGACAGAAAGATATGAAGTTATAACAGCGATAGAAGAACATTGAAGTCTGCCATTGTCATCGAAGAGAAAAATACCTATTGGAGCCGCTGTTGAATAATTATAGTATGTTAATGTTGTGGCTGTTATCTTATCCGGTGTTCCGTATAAAGCGATAATTTCATTTTTTGTTTTTCCCCACTCTATACATGGAGTCGGATAAATATTGTATTTAGGTTGAACTTTAACACGGAGGCTTTTTGATTTTACGCCATTGTTAAGATTAATGTTAGTTTCGCCAACATGTTGGGCAGTAATAAGTCCGCTGCTTGATACTTTTGCATGGAACTCATTTTTGGAAGAATAATTTATAGACAATGGAGAAGAAGCACTTATTTGAAGTGTCTGTTCGTAATTAAGTATTACCGGCGAACTTGTGTTCAGAGTAATATTATTTTGAGGTACAATTTCTTCATCTTGCGAGCAAGCTGAAAATAGCGATGCACTGATAAACAGCACTAACAGAGCAAAGGTTTTTGTTTTCATTTTTTTTGATTTTAGTTAAACATTAATTTCTTTGATGCAAAGGTCGCAATGTGCTTTGACAGTTTGTGACAATAAAAGAATAATTTCTATGTTATATTTATCTTTGCCAACAAAAACGCCATGATTTACGGATATATTTTTGTCTCAACCGACAAGCAAACAGTTGAGAACCAGCGATTTGAGATTAACAATTTTTGCAGAAGACAGGATTTGCAGATTGATGAATGGATAGAGGAAACCATTAGCGGCACGAAGGCGGTGGAAAAGCAACGGTTGGGCAAGTTGCTGAAGCGTTTGCAAAAGGACGACTCTTGGTAAAAGTTATATAAGACGAGCTGCCAGCTCCAAAATTATTTTCAAAGCGTAGATTCAAGTAGCATTGCGAAAGTACAATAAAGAGTTGAGAATTTCTTCTTTTACTTTTTTATGATTAGAAAAGTAACAAAAAAGTCTTCCGCCAACTTCCGGCGGACGTTGGTCTATGCTTATCCTATTTAAGATAGGCAATGTTTTGTTTTTCGCTGTTTACGGGCTGTCGCTTGTCGTTGAGCGTATGCCGGACCAGCAGAAATGACATACCTTTGCTCCGAGGTTAATTGTTTGTACATCATAGCAACGCAAAATTAATTAATCTTAAGGGACTTTATCAAAAATAATTCTGTTCAGTGCGATATTTGTGTAATGTTTATGAGGAAAATTCATTATGCCATTATCCATTATTCATTATTCATTATCCACCGTCAATGCCTCAACATTAAGCAAATCTCATAACTCTGAACTCTCTGCAAATTATCCCGCACGAGATTGCGGCATTAAGCGACTCGCTGATGTGTTTACCGTTGTGGTCGTAAGATGGGATAGAGATTTTGTCTGTAAGATATTGGTAGAGGTCTTTGGAAATGCCGTTGGCTTCGTTGCCGATGATTATGACTGCCGGTGGTGTTTGCTTGAAAGTGGATAAATCATTGCCTTCCATGAAGGTGCCGAGAACCGGAAGTCCCGATTTGTTGCAATAGTGTAGAAAGTTGCGAGCATCAACATAATAGATATTTACGTTGGCAATCGCTCCCATGGTGGCTTGCACTACTTTAGGATTGTACATTTCTACAGTATTGTTGGAGCATATTATGTTTTTAAAGCCGAACCAGTCTGCTGTGCGTATGATGGTGCCTAAGTTGCCCGGGTCGGAGATGTCATCTAAAAATAGAATATAGTCGCCGGAAATGCTGTTGATGAGTTCTGTAACATCATGTTTGTCATTACTTTGGATGCCGGATTTTTCTTGCGAATATTGATATTCGTCATAGAATTTCTTGAATACAGCTAATACCGGTGGTGGTGTTTTAAGTGTTGAAATGCGGTCTATTGCAGATTGCGGAACACATTCGCCATGCTTTTTTATGATATTGGGAATGTTGTTGTCTTCAGTATATAACAGAACTTCGGGCATGTAGCCAAGCGACATAATGTCGGATACTGTTTTTATGCCTTCGGCTAAGAACATGCCATATAGCAGGCGGTTTTTTTGCAGATGCAGCGACTTTAATTGTTTAAGGTTAAACATAATATTTACAGTTGTTTACGCTTATCTTCTTTTTCGTGAGCGACTGCTTTTGTCTTTGTCGAATTGTTCTTTTTTGCCGCCTCTGCTTTTTCCTTCTGTTTTGCTTTTTGTGTCACCTCTACCCTTTCCCGATGTTCTGTCGGTGGCTTTGTCTTTGCTGCGGCTATTTTTGCTATTTTGTTCATCTTCAACATATTCCACATGATATTTGTCATCATATCTGCTGTCAAAGGCATTAAAAAAATCGTTAAGGTATTTACTTTCTATTTCCACAAGAGAATAATTGTCATAGATGTCTATATGTCCTATACGCATGTCTCTGTTATTTACGGTGTCGTTTATGACACCGATGATGCGTTGCGGGACGGTTCCTGTTCTTCTTCCCAAGTTGATAGCTACAGTAGAGAAGCCGTTTTTGCTGTATTTGGAATCAGATTTTTGAGATTTTCTGTCGCCATAGTCGTTGCGGCGGGATTTTCTGTCGTTTTTTCTTTCTCTACTCTCTTTTTTCTCTTCCACATTCAAATCGGGAGCGTTGCGGTAATAATTGAGAAAGCGGTTAAATTCCAAAGAGACGAAACGTTTTATGATTTCTTCTTTGCTGAGCCAGTCTAATTGACCGTAGATTAGGGGCAGGAAGCTGTCAATTTCAGCTTCGTTAGACATATCGACATTTTCCATATTGTTGATTATGTTGAAGAGTTGTTTTTTGCATACTTCTTTTCCTGTAGGGATGTTAGCTTTGATGAACTCTTTTCCTATAACTTTTTCTATGGATTTTATTTTATTTTTTTCTTTCAGGTTTATGATAGCGATAGAGATGCCTGTTTTTTCGGCGCGTCCGGTGCGACCGCTGCGGTGAACATATTGTTCGGCTTCGTCCGGCAGGTTGTAGTTGATGACGTGAGATAGGTTGAAGACGTCTAATCCGCGGGCGGCGACATCGGTAGCTACGAGCATCTGAATATTGCGGTTACGAAATTTGTTCATCACGTGGTCGCGTTGAGCCTGCGACAGGTCGCCGTGCAGTGCGTCTGCGTTGTAGCCGTCTTTGATGAGAGCATCGGCGACTTCCTGAGTTTCTACTTTGGTTCTGCAGAACACGATAGCGTAGATGTTTGGATAGAAGTCGGCGATACGTTTTAGAGCCAAATATCTGTCTTTAGCATGTACAAGATAGTAAAAGTGCTGTACATTTTCGGCACCGGCGTTACGATTGCCAATGGTTACGACTTTTGGCGAGTTCATAAAGCTGCGGGCTATTTTCTCGACTTCGGCGGGCATGGTGGCGGAGAACAGCCATACGTTTTTGCTGTCCGGTGTTCGCTCAAGTATGGTGTCGATGTCTTCCTGAAATCCCATGTTCAGCATTTCATCGGCTTCGTCGAGGACGAGGACGCTGATTTTGGAGATGTTGATGACCTTTCTGTTCATCAGGTCTATCATACGTCCGGGGGTTGCCACTATAATTTGCGCACCTTTTTTTATACTCTTGATTTGAGTTTCAATGCTCGTACCTCCGTATACCGGAACTATCGATACCTTGTTTATGTATTTAGCATAGCTGAGCATATCGTTAGTTATCTGTATACATAGTTCGCGTGTCGGGCTTAAGATAAGAACCTGTGTATCAGTGTTATCCAAGTCGATTTTTTCTAAAATAGGGATGCCGAAAGTAGCGGTTTTTCCTGTGCCTGTCTGTGCAAGGGTGACAATATCCATATTGTCATTTAATAAAAGAGGTAAAACTTCTGCTTGTACCGGCATTAATTTTTCAAATCCGAGGTCGCTGACAGCGTGTAAAATTTCTTCTCTGATGTTTAAACTTGCGAAAGAATTATCTGATATATTCATACGATTATTTGAGGCGGCAAAGATAGACATTTTTTTGTAATTATTTGAAAAACATCAGGATATTTCAAACGTATAGTTGTAGAGCGTAGATTCAAGTAGCAAGTGCGAAAATACAATAAAGAGTTGAGAAATATAGATTTAAAGGTGTAATTTTTGATTTTTTGATATTATGTCAAATTTGCATTAGTT
>JALNXP010000217.1 GCA_023230285.1 Bacteroidales bacterium
GCCTTAGCATTTTTTATAGCTTTGCCGTTTATTGTCGTGATACTATATCCGCGTTTAAGAATATTTTTAGGATTTAACAAGTAGCATTTAACATCAAACATGCGCAAGCTGTTTTTGTTGCCGGCTATCATAGACTTTGTATGATTAACTATATTATAAACTTGATTGTTAAGTAAAAAATTGTTTTTCACGACTGCATTTTTCACTCCGCTCTCGATATTTTTCAGCATGCCGTCTAAGTGTTGACGCTGCTGTCCTGAGTAAGATAAAAATTGCCTGCTAACATCAGTCGACAATTTAGTCAATGTCCGTTGCTCGTATTCCAATATTTCAGAAGCGTTATCTGACAAAGATTTTGATATATCATTAATTACTTTTTCAAAAGCGGCAAATCTTGACAAGATAAAATTAGCTGCTTCGGTTGGAGTTTTCAGGCTCACGGCAGCCACGATGTCACAAAGTGAGCTGTCGGTAGAATGTCCGATACCTGTAATTACCGGTATCGGGAAAGTAGCTATATCGTAAGCGAGTTCGTAGTTATTATAGCAACTCAGACCTATTTCGCCGCCGCCGCCACGTATAACGACAACTGCATCGAAGTTCTCGGCGACAGCTTTTATGTTTGACAGAGCCTTTCTCAGCGAAGGGATAGCCGTGTCACCCTGTAAAATCGCCGGAAATATCTTAGTAACAACAGTATACCTGTCTTTATATTCATTGATTGTATTGATAAAATCGTTATAGCCTTTGCTGCTTTCTACGGATATTATGGCAAGTCGCTGTATCAAAGCTGGAGGAGTTATTGATTTATTAAGCCTCAGCACATCAGCATCTTGCAGTTTCTTAAGTGCCTGTTGCTTTTCAAACGCCATCGCACCCATCGTATAAGTCGGGTCTATATCTTGTATGATGAGAGACAAACCGTAAAGCTGACTGTAATTCACCTGTATTCTGAAAAGCAGCTGCATTCCTGCGCTGATGTTACTATTAGTCGCCAACCTGAATTTTTCGGAGATATAAGTGAAGTTATCTTTCCAGATAATAGCCCTGATTTGAGCTTTTATCTTATTATTTTCCTTCTCCACCAAATCAGGATAGCAATGTCCGGATTGCGGATAATAATTCAGCTTTACAAGTTCGGCTTTTACCCACAGCGGAGCGTTAAATGAATTTGATATTTCACTTTGTATCAGGCTTGTAAGTTCGTATAATGATAATATTTTATTCACTGACATATAATTTCGTCACCTTCAATTTATCAATAAAATATCAAAAATTAAATTTTTCGATTTCGGCTTTAGAATGAGATTCTTGAATTATGAGTTTCAGTTTCTCCACAACATTGGGATATTTATCAGCCACGTCATTTTGTTCACGTCCATCGGTTTCTAAATCAAACAATTGATATTTTGAATTACCATTTTTCACATTATCGATATAGAGTTTCCATTTACCGCTGCGGACTACTTTAGAGCCGTTACTTTCAGGAAATTCCCAGTACAGGGCATCATGTTTCAGCTGTTCATCACCTTTACCTACTAAAGTTGGGAGGAAAGATATGCCGTCGTTTTGTGGCGGCACTACGTTAGCGACATCACAAAAGGTAGCCATAAAATCCCAAGATGCGCACATCAGCGAAGTTGAAGCATTTTCAGGTATTTTTTTATCCCATCTTACTATTAGCGGCACGCGGATGCCACCTTCGTGCAACGAAGCCTTACCCCAGCCGTATTCGCTTTTAAAAGGTTTAGCGCTGTCGAACCACGGTGAATCGGCACCGCCGGCAGCGAAAGTCGGACCATTGTCACTGGTAAAGACTATTATAGTATTTTCAATAAGATTATTTTCTTCTAAATAATTTATCAGCTGTCCGATTTGTTCATCAAAATAGCTTATCATAGCTGCATAAGTAGCGTGAGGATAATAGCATGGAAAATAGCCGCTATTTCCTGTGTATGGTTGTTCTGCACCGAACTTCTCCACATAATGCTTTACCCATTTTTCAGGAGCCTGCAAAGGAAGATGCGGCACAATACTTGTCCACATCAAAAAAAACGGATTTTCATTATTAGCATCAATAAAATCTATAATTTTGTTGAAACACAAGTCGCAGGAATAATCTTTTTGCCAGAATTTAGCATAGTTATCAGGATTATTAACATCTGCATCTTTATCAAGACCTGTATGTGGAGGCAGAAATTCATTATTCAGGTATACTCTATGTTCATTTTCATATAGGAAAGGCGGAAAATAAGTATGAGCTTGTCTTTGACAGTTATATCCGTAGAAATAATCGAAGCCCATTTTGTTCGGTGTAGATTCTGACCCTGGGTATCCAAGTCCCCATTTGCCGATACAGGCTGTAGTATATCCGGCTTCTTGCATCAATTTGGGCATGGTAACTGTATTTAGCAACATAGGTCTTTGTCCTTCAAGCGTAGAGTCGTTGAGCATAGCCTCGTGGCTCCATACGTTACCACGACTTGACACCTCATCATTACCGCGTATATAAGAATGTCCCGTATTCAAGCCTGTCATAAGACAACATCGCGAAGGAGCGCTCACCGGCGAGCCACAATAATGGTCGGTAAATTTAATACCCATAGAAGCCAACTTGTCAATATTGGGCGTTTCTATTTTCGTCTGTCCATAGCAGCCGAGGTCACCGTAACCCAAATCATCAGCCAAGATAAAAACCACATTAGGCAGTTGCTGTTTATGATTAGAGCTACAGGCAGGCATCACTTCGCAAATCACAGGCAAAGACAACGCACCCAATAATATATTGATTTTGTTGTTCATAAATTTATAACTGTTAATGTTCGTGGTTGCATCCCTCATGTCCGGCGCAGCAAGTGCCGGAGTCGGACAAAGTACCTTTGATGAAGTCGTTGACAACATCTGCTATATTTCCGGAGCAACCGCGTATTACGTCTATGCCGTGACAATCCAAGACGTATACGGCACCTTCGCCCATATTGCCGGCGAGCATCAACGACACGCCCATGCTTCTAAGCGTTTCAGCAATATTAGACTTACAGCCGCAGCCTTCACCTGCAGGCACATCTTCACTGCTCTCTATTTTACCGTCTTCTACTGTAAACACTACGAAATGGTCACAATGTCCAAAATGTTCATCAACCATATTATTGTTAGTTGGAACTGCTATTTTCATAATCATAAACTTTTAAATTTGTGCAAATTTAGATAAAATATGCGAGATTTTACGCCGGCAGTATAAAAAAATAATTATTCAAGTTAAACCGCACGGTAAACAAACATATTTTTCAATTATTTTAGAACAAAATACCAAATAAAACATTTACCTTTGCATGTTAATAATCTAACATAAACAGATATGAAATTTTTGCATAATACATTGGCATATTTTATTGCCATATTATTGATTTTCACATCATTCAGCGGATTTTGTTCATCTAACGATTACGAATCCGGCGATATTGCTGCCGGCGCAAAGAAACCGCAAACAGCAAAGTACATATTTTATTTCATCGGCGATGGGATGTCTATTTCGCAAATCAGGATGGCAGAGGCTGCATTAAACGAGCCTTCTTTTAAAGATAAATATTACGAAGAGACGGGGAGAAGACTGTCGCGTAACGAGTTGAACATCCGCAAGATGACAGCTGCCGGCATGGCGACCACAAATGCCGAAAATCGTTTTATCACATGTTCCGCCGCTGCTGCTACCGCTTTAGCAACAGGGCATAAAACCACCATCAACACTATTTCTATGAATGGTGACAGAACAGCAAATTTGGAAACGATAGCAGAAATGGCGAAGAAAAAAGGGTTGAAAGTAGGCATCATCACCAGCGTAAGCATAGACCACGCAACGCCGGCTTGTTTTTACGCCCACACAGAGGATAGAGACAACTACGAAATCATTGGTGAACAACTGATTAACACCAATTTCGATTATTTTGCCGGCGGCAGCGTAAAACACAACAAATATAAAAACAAAACCTTTGAAGAATACAAGCAAATGGCTAAAGAGAAAGGTTATCAATATGTTAACACAAGAAAAGGCTTTGATGCCTTAAACAAAGATTCCGGCAAAGTAATTGCGACCATCAAAGTTTTAGACAGCTGCTTCAGCGATGGCTCATCTCTACCATACAACATAGACTTAGACATACAAAAGAGCGAAGACGACTTGATAACGCTTGCAGAATTTACTTCCAAAGGGATAGAGTTGCTAAACAACAAAAACGGCTTCTTTATGATGGTAGAAGGCGGAAAAATCGACTGGGCTTGCCACGCCAACGATGCCATCTCCGGTGTCTACGAAACTCTCGCCTTTGACGAAGCTATCGGCGTAGCTCTGAATTTTTACAAAGATCACCCTGATGAAACTTTGATAGTTATCACCGGCGACCACGAATGCGGCGGACTGACTTTGGGATACGCAGGAACACACTATGAATCTGCATTTAACTTCCTGTCTAACCAAAATATTTCTTTCCAAGAATTTTCGAAAAAAGTCAAAGAATTTAAAGCTAATAACGTTCCTTTTGAAGATGCTATGGTAGAGTTAGAAGCTTCGTTTGGCTTAGGTAA
>JALNXP010000188.1 GCA_023230285.1 Bacteroidales bacterium
TTAGAACTTTCCAATCTCGAAACAAAAAGGTTGGAAGAGGCTTACGCTCAAAGCATGAAAACCGATGAAAAGCTGTCTAAAGAAGAAAAATACCTATATTACGGCGGCTACGACCCATTCACTATTACAGCAACACATATTCTTAACAACAAAGCCGGTGTCGACTGGGCAAGCTACTCGCACACAGCCGTTCCTGTCGCAGTTTTCGCCATCGGACAAGGTAGCGAAAAATTTAACGGCTATTACGATAATACTGACATTCCTAAAAAAATCAAAGAGAGCGGAAAGTTATAACAAATGAAACCGGACAAATATTTCAGCATCGTTGTCGGAATACTCATCATTATTTTAGCTATAATCCCTACAGGATTTGAAAATCCAAATTTAACGGATTCTGTCTTATTCGAAAAAGCCAAAGTACTTGATGTCGATAATAGCGACATCCAAGCGATTTCCGTAACTGTAATAGGTACTCAATATCTAAGTTTGTTAGTCAAATCCGGTCAATTTGCCGGCGACACAATTCAAGCAACAAATGTTTTATTAGGGCAGAAGAAGACGGACAAAATATTCGAAGCAGGAGATAAGGTATTAGCTGTCATTCAATTAGATACCACAAAGACAAAATATATAAGCGCACGCGCTGACGAATATTACCGTCAGAATATTGAGCTTGTACTGCTAATATGTTTCGGACTATTTCTAATCTTATTTGCAAAATTCACCGGTTTCAAAGCACTATTATCATTCATATTCACAGCGTTAGCTCTTTGGAAGCTACTGATACCTTTGTATTTAAAAGGATATTCGCCCATCATGGTTGCTTTAGGCGTTGTAATTTTAACATCTACGGTTATCATATTATTGGTAGGCGGGCTCAACAAAAAAGGCGTTGTAGCCTTATTAGGCACGATAGCAGGTATCTGTTTCACGGCATTATTGGCGATAATCTTCGGGCGATTCTTTAAAATTCCGGGCACAGTACAAGAGTATTCGGAGGCTTTGCTTTATTCAGGCTTCACCACATTAGACTTCTCCGACATGCTGATTTCCACAATCTTCATATCCGCTGCCGGCGCTGTCATGGACGTATCAATGGATATTTCGTCAGCGCAACATGAAATACAAAACAGGTTGCCTGATTTACCTCGTCATGAACTGATAATTTCCGGCTTCAGGATTTCCGCTCCGGTAATAGGAAGCATGACCACCACCCTGCTATTTGCCTATTCCGGAAGTTTTTTATTCGCTTTCATGGCTTTTATGGCGAAAGGTGTCCCCTTTGAAAGCATCTTGAACACCGGCTACATCGCTGCCGAAATACTGCATACCTTAGTCGGCAGTTTCGGATTAGTGCTTGTTGCACCGCTCACCGCCGTCATCGGAGGTATTGTGTACTCAAAGAGAGGTTAGAGAGTTATGAGTGCAAAGTTATGAGTTTAGAATGTAGAATTTAAAGGTAATTGATACATTTTTTCATCATTTTTTTCATCAAAAAAGATTGCTCTTATCGGGAATTTTTTGTACCTTCGCGACAAAATAAAACAGGAGATTTTACTATGTTGAATATAGAAAATGTTCACAATTTTACAGAGCAAGATGCAATGGATTTTATGAAAATCCTAAATCAAGAACAAGACACAACAAAACGCAACGACTTATCAAAACAGCTGACTACCGTCTTTGAATTTCGCAGTATTTCGAGCAAAAGCAGAGGACTAAGAGAAGAACTCACGGCTCACGGCTTCCAATTTTTCCCTATCGAAGAAACTACTTTGTTCATAATGGGCATACGCAAAAAATGCAACTAAGAGCAACTACTCTAATTTAAACCTTACACGCCATACTCCATCAGAATAACTGTGCGATAAAATGACGAACTTCCCTATCTCCGAAGTGTTGGATACGTGTGCACCTACACAAGCACAAACGTCATAATCGCCAATAAAAACGAGCCTTATCTCGCTTCCAACACCTGCCGGCAACTTGCTTAAGTCTACGTATTTTGCCGCTTCAGATAAGGCAACTAATTCAATGCTGACCGGCAAATGTCTATCTATAACTTCATTTACTGTCTTCTCTATTTCAGCAATTTGCGCATCAGTCGGAGCTTGCGACAAGGCATAATCGCACTTAGACTTCTTCTTCTCTATATGAGCATTAAACGACCGTTTACAGCCAAACATCCTCACCATCGTCTGATTTAATATATGCTCCGCCGTGTGCATCGGCGGATACTCCTGCTTATTGTGTTCACTCTCTATTGCCATAACTATAATTATTGATTATAAATTCAAATTTTCAACATGATAGACATACTTTCTTATAGCAGAAATAAAATCCATCTTTTTTAATTCATCTTCCGAAATATTGTTCCCCATTATCCAAAGTGCAATTGCATCTTCAGGCTTTCCAGAGTACGGCGACTGTATGTAATTAGTATCCAGTACTTTGAAACCGTTACGCTTATAGTATTCTATACGTCTGACGGCAATCTCCGTATCAGGCGGCTCAACTTCAAACACCACAGGAATATCAAATTTGCTGTTAATATTCGACAACACCTTACCGCCAATTCCGCAGTTACGATATTCGGGAAAAATAGCTAAATGCTCAAAATAGCAAAAGTCGACAAAGTTCCAATACACCATCAATCCAGATAAAGTCTTTTCAGCACCGCATGTAGCACTTTTTTCGCCATCAACTTCTTCATACACATATATTTTATCGAAGTTCATCATCTTAGAATCAACGATTAAACGACATAAATCATCTCTATTTCTACGCTCTTTTGCAGGAAACGACATCACATATAAATCATAAAGCGACAAGAAGTCTGCATCGTTTACATTTTCAATTTTTTCAAATGATATAATCATAATTATCAATATTTTAAGATGTTGTAAATTTGTTAATTCAGTTCACTGTCATTATTCAAACAGAGCGGCAAAAGTCCAGCGCTGTCCGGCAAACACCTTTGGGACATAAAGTTTTATTCTGTTATCGCCTTTTTTCAGATTTATTTTGACAGGCTGTCTCATCCAGTAAAACTGTTCATCTGTATAAGGTTCTTCTTCCTGCGGACGCAACCACGTATTAAAATGATAGCAATATTTTTCCGGCTCGTTCCACGGTAATGGAGGAAATATTTCTTCGTCATTAACAAACATACGTCCGTCACATTCCCATTTACCCTGCTTGCCTATTCCGTTTGAGATACGGTTAGAGCGTGCCGGTGCTTCAAATCCGACCCACGCATTAATAATAGTATCTTTATCGGAATATATATTAGTCTCCGCCCATGCTTCAACAGGATAAGCAGTTGTTTTATCAAAAGAGATATTGTTATACTTGCAAAGCATTTCCATGTCGACAGCACCGCCCCACGCCCGAATACAGCTGACGGTATCACCCGACTGCAACGATATTATCCACTCTGTTTTTGCATTAGGATGCCACAGCACCGGTCTATCTAAAAGAAAATCACGATGATATTTCATTCTATTTTCAAATTCCAACAAAGCGATGCCTGCTTCGGAATTAGGATTCGGCAAAATATTCGGTTCTTCCACGAAGCCGGCATTACCACCACGCCAAAAACGCTCAGCGAAAGCCATCATGCCGTTAGTCAAGCCGTTATGAAGTGCTATCTTATCCTTATCAGCAACTCTCACATCATTCCAAAGACAAAGTACACCACCCAAAGCCACCGAGGTGTCAGGTACAGCCTGCGCACAAGCTGTATGAAGGAAAGCCCTGTTAGTAAACAATATAGGATCATAATAATTCAGATAGCCCACAAAAGAATCAAGATATTTACCTTTTTTAGAAACTGCATTAACGTTAGCCACTTCTGCGGCGTTCCAAATCTGTCTTATTGTAGTTTCAGAAGCCGGCAAGCCAGGGTCCCAAGCAACAGCAATTCTTCCACTATCTTTGACTATCTTCTCCGCCCAAGCCATAAAACCCTTAGGGTCAGCAATATGTATTTCATCAGAGCCAATATGAATATAGGGACAAATATCCTTAGGAATTTCATCAAAAAACTCTTTCAAGCAACGCTCAAGGACAACTTTACCTTCATCAGAATCCATAGAAAAGCCGAAAGTAGAATTAAAATAAGTACTATGTCCGGGCATATCTATTTCCGGAATAACAAGAACGCCGCACTGTTTAGCATAATGAATTAAATCTCTGATTTCATCGTAAGAATAAAACTCACCTTCATCACGTCCCTTACGTTGATATTGCGGATCGTTAAGTTGCTGATACGCCTTACACTCAATACGCCAAGCCGGATGATCGGTCAAGTGCCAATGAAAAACATTCAATTTGTAGAAACACATCAAATCAATATCTTTCTTCAGCATTTCTATAGACTGGAAATTGCGTCCGACATCGTGCATAAAAGTGCGGAATTTATACGCCGGCTCATCAGCAACATAAATATCTTGCAACTTATTATCTACCGCCAATTGCTTTAAAGTTTGGTAAGCGCGTATCTCTCTACCTGTAATCTGCACATCACCCGATTTTACCGATAAAGTATATATATCATCAAAAAAATCAGTCATATCAGTGTTATCTGTCACATCATCAATAAGATAGCTCAACGCATTACGCTCCACACCATTCACAACCACAGATTTAATCTCCGTAAAATCACCGGACACATTATATTCACAAACTTTCGGATATGGTATAACATTCTGTGCAAACACCTGATTAACAACCAAGTAACATAACATCAATATAAAAAATCTTTTCTCCATTCTTATTTTTCTTTATTATTTATTATTTATCACCCCCATCTATTATCATCTATTCCCCATCCGCTATCACTGATCCATCATCCGTTATCATCCGTTATCATCTATCCCCCATCACTTCCTTCCATCATCACACCAATAACAAACACATCAAACTAAATCTCACCAATCTTCCACCATACATCCGTGTCCATCCGTCCAATCCGCGCCAATCCGTGTCCAATTT
>JALNXP010000076.1 GCA_023230285.1 Bacteroidales bacterium
CTCAACACAAACTTGGTTTGAAGAGCAATTATAAGCCGGCTCTTGAGAATTATACAAAGCGACAACACAATAATTATATGTTCCCGGCTCAACAGTAGCCGAATACAAAAGTTCATCAGTAGTTTCCAATAATTCGTCACCGAGATATATTTCGTAGCTTGAAGGCAATGTAGCCCCCTGAGCTTCCCATGACAGCGACACAGTATAAAAACCGCCTTGGAAATCCACTGTTTGAGCAAGATTAACGACAGGTTCACAAATTACGACATAGAAATCATAAGAGACGGGGGTGGATTCGCAAGTGTTGTCATATTTTGCGACTATTGCAATATTATGCTGTCCTTCGGTAAACTGGTATGACAAAGTCGTTTCCGTACCTGTACTGACAGTAATTTCAGCATCTATTAATATTTCGTATTCCTCTAAGCCTTCGTTATTTTCAGGAGCGTTCCAAGTAAATGTCACATTACCTTCGTTATATAAAACGTGGCTGATATTGCTGACAGGGTCACAGACGAGTTCCACGAACACGTTAACACATTGTAAACCGGAAATACAGTCGGTATAGAAAGCCTGAACACAAAATTCGTTATTGCCGACTGCGGTATTTTCGTTTACGAAAGTCGTTGAGGTTGTATTTTCTACAAATTCAGAATTTAAGAACACGCTATAATATTCCGGAGTACCTGTAGCGGGTTCGTCCCAAGAGACTGTAACTACGTCATTATCTGAGGTAGCGGCAAGGTTTTGCACAGGGTCACAGACAACAATTTCGCCGCCACAGTCAGCGTTGAATGTATGGAATACGCCACTGCCAGGTGCTCCGCCTTCATATATCATATCACCTTCTTCGTAATAAATTTCGAAGCTGCATTCAGTATCCCAGCTGCCGCTTTGCCATGTCAAATTAATGGTAACGCCGCCACTGACTTCCAAAGAATAGGAAGCACTGCTGCCGTTACTGATAGTAAATGTTTGAGACGGAGAGCCGTCACTGAAAGAAGCTATTATTGCTGCACCGTTCCATCCATCGCCAAAAGAATCATGAAGATCGAAGACGATATTGCATACGGAGCTGTACACAAAAGACAGAGATGTAATTCTATTATCTTCATCGGACACCAGCATAGAGAGAGGTATGTGAATGTCGCCCGGAACAGCGGCATTACTTAACGAAACGGAAAAATCAACATAAGCGGTTGCGCCATCACCGGCTAAATCGCCATAACTACCTGAATTTGAGTTTATTGTTAATAAATTGGAAGCTGTAGATAATATTGCACTCAGGTTATAAGCTGTTTCATTGCCATTATTGGCGATGGTTATTCTCATATTTGCGGTTTCACCCGGATCCAAGATGCCGTTGTTATTACCAGCTACATCCATTATCATAATATTCTGAAATTCGAGGTTATAATCATAGACGACTACAGAAAAATGGCTCACGCAAACTTCGTCTCCGGAATTTGCAGACAGGTTAAATTTTAGTGTTTGTGTTCCCGGAGCATCGGCAGAAACTGTTACAGTATAAGCATTTTCTACGGTTTTTATTTCGCCGGAAGCGAAGTTACCGAAATTTTCTTCAGCATCTGTTATTGTAACGTATTCATTATCAGTAGACAATGTCACTTCGACATTAGACACTGCGTATTCTGCGACATTTTCCATTGAGATAGTAAAGCTGACAGTTTCGCCCGGATTTATTTTACCATCATTATTTCCTTCAGCATCATTGATTACGTGGGAGTTATACAACACCGGACCTGTTACGACCAATTCGATAGCGGCGGCAGCGTCTATACGACCGGAGCCGAAAGTATTGCTTTTTGATGCAGACAACGGCACTGCGCTAGTTTCGAGTATTTCGTCGATTTCGGCAGGTGTCAAGTCGATATTTTTCGACATAAGCAGAGCCATTACGCCGGCGACACAAGGTGTAGCCATAGATGTACCGCTCATAGTAGTATATCCGTTATTAGTTGCATAGTTCAACGACTTGATGTCTACGCCCGGAGCGCACACGTCAGGGCGGATAAGTCCTACAGGAGGATAAGCATAGTCGTTAAAAGGGTCTACACTTTGCCATGTTACAGGTCCGATAGAAGTAAAATATGCAGCGTTATCGTTATTATTAACAGCGCCGACACATACGACACAAGTAATGTCGCCGGTAACAGTTTGGTCGGGGTGCAGCCATGGTGGAGGGCAGTTTCCGGGTACACGCACGTTGATTAAATTGCCGACACTTGAGCCTTCGTTGCCGGCAGCCACAGCTCCGACTACACCGGCTTCGAGAGCGTTAATCATAGTATTTCTGAACTGCACTCTTTCAGAATTTGTGCCACCGCCATAAAATCCCAAAGACATACTGAAGATGTGAGCTCCTTGTTCTACGGCAAACTGTACACCATTACAAATTTGAGAGATACTGCCATTACCGTCGGAGGACAAAACTTTAACACACATTACAGTAGCATCAGGAGCTGCGCCGCAGGAAGAACCCGCAGTTCCATCTCCGGCAATAGTGCCGGCACAGTGCGAACCATGTCCCATATCATCCATAGGATTGTTGTCGTTATTATAAAAATCATAACCATGATTAGGATATTCGTCACTTGTCCACAAATGGTCGGCTAAATCGAGATGGTTGTAATTAACTCCCGTATCTACTACGGCAACTATAACACCTTCGCCACGATAGCCAAGTTCCCATACATCATCAGCATTCACTTTCAGAATATTGGCTGTAACCTCTCTCAGATTTTCCACCTCTTTTGCTGTTTCTCCCTGTGGAATCATATTTTGCTCACGGTCAAAACCTATCATCATTACATCTTGACGAGAAGCAAGCTCTTCTATAACCTCCGCATTAGCATAGCAAGTTATGCCGTTATAAATCCAAAAAGATTGAACATTGCTTGCCTTTCCGCTCTTACTATAAACAAAAAGTAAGTCAGAAACTTCTGATTGTGTGCTTTTAGAGAAATTCTTAAGCTCATTAACCACAAAAGTTCTTTTTGCTTCCTTAGTATTATAAAAATCGGATTTCTGACGCATCTCAAATTGGTCATACTGCTCAGTCATTATAACATTAATTCGTATTAATTCATTAGAACCTTTTAAGGCAATTTCTTCGTATAATTCGGCATCAATTTTAGACATTCCTTGTCCAAAAGCAAATAGAACAACAAATGATAACAAGAGGGTAAATAGTAATTTTTTCATGTACAACGATTTAAAACATTAATTTTTTGATATTTATATTTCTTCTATTAAAAACGCTATCAATTATTAAGGTTGCGAAGATAATATTTTTTCTTTTATTGCAACAAATAATTTCAAAATATTAATATTAGCAATTTTTCATTATATTTGCATGTTCATTTTGCATGTTTGTTTTTTTTAACTGGCAATTTTAAAATACATACTATATATGAAAAAATCAATACTTTTTTTAGCAATTTCCATTTTAATTATCACAAAAATGGATGCACAGTGGAGCGACAATACAGAGCTTAACAACATGATTTCGAGCGAAAGCAATGCTTTAAGTCCTAAAATTGCCACTTATTCGGAAGATGGAACATCATACGTTCAATGGTTTACATTAGACGGTGACAGCGGCTGTCATCCGAAGATACAAAAGATAGATGCAGACGGCTATCAATTATGGGGGGAGAACGGCATTTACATAAGTCTTAATCAAAACATGACAATGTTATTCACTACAGCGTTCTGCATCGGTTCAGACGGCTGTCCGATAGTTTTCTTTCCTGACGAGCGTTCCGGTTCTTATGAAGGTTATATTTATAAAATTTCTCCTGACGGCGACTTTTTATGGGGTACCGACGGCATCTGCATTACCGGAGGATATGAAGTTTACAACACTTATTTAGCCGCCAACAACGATGGTTCTGTTTGGGCTGTATGGGTCGATGGTGCCGAAATTTATTTCAGGTTGGTTCATGCAGATGGCACTTTAGGCGACATTTTCAGCCTCAATGACGGCGAAACTACATTTCCCGTTATATTCACTGATGATGCTAATAATCTGATTATCGGATATTTCAAATACGCCGGTGGCTATTTTATGTGGCCTGAAAGAGAGATTTACGTTAAAAAATTTGATGCAGCCGGCAACACTATCTGGGGACCGACACTTTTGATGGAAGCTAAGAGCATGAACTTTGTAAGGAAGTTATATGCCTGTTCTGACGGTATTGGCGGCGGATATATAAATTGCACTGCCACGCCCAATGATACTCACGAAATTGTAGTTGTCCACTTCGACAGCGAAGGAAATGCTACAACGCCAACAACAGGAGCTTATGTCGCTAATCAGAATGGAATGGATTATCATTATTATCCGATGATGACCTGCGATCCTTTAACAAATAATGCCATCATAATATTCCGCACCTCCGATGCGGCTTACGAAGCTACGCATAGCATCAACGCACAAGCTTTAGATGCTGCCGGAAACAGATTATGGGGAGACGACTGTGTTACGCTAATACCTTCATCTACAAACTATTATCTCACAGCCGGTATTGCTGCTGTTCCTGATGGAGGCGCAATATGCCTGTATACTTCAGGTTCGGCAATAACACATGTACAGGCAACAAGAATAGACAGCAACGGAGAATATGTCTGGGAAAACGAACACATCATCGTCTCCAATGCCGGCAGTGAAAAATCTTTTGACGAAGCCGAGCCAATGTATTTTATTGACCATCAGACTATTGCAATATGGTTTGATGATGGAAGAGTAAATGAGCCCACCGGTATCTACGTACAAAATATCAACATTGACGGTACTATTGGACCATACGCAGGACAAATTTGCGACCCTGTAACCGACCTCACTGCCGAAATCGCCAACAACAGCATCACCTTGCTCTGGAATAACCCTAATACATGCAACGGATATAACATCTATCGCAACGGAGAATTTTTGACTTTTGTGACGGCGACATCATTTGCAGATAATAATCCGGAAGACGGCGACTATGTATACTGCGTAGAAGTGGTGTACGAAGACTGCACTTCGGAACAAGCATGCATAGACGTAAATTATATTGGTGTGAATGAATATAATAACATCAGCATCTATCCAAATCCTGCCGGCAATCATCTTGAAATAAATACAAAATCACCATGCCTCGTCTGTATATTTAATAAAAACGGAGTGCTAATGATAGAACAAAAAATATCCAAATCACACGATATAATCGATATTTCAAAGCTCAAAAGTGGCAGCTATATATTGATGAACGGCGAAGAAATACTGAAATTCATCAAAAATTAAATATTATTTTATTCAGATAAACCATAAATTTCGTTTAGCTTTGCATTTTATTTTTAAATTAAATTCAACAATTATGAAAGCATTCAGATTAGCATTACTAACTATTTTACTATTTGGTTTTACTACCGCAATTCAATCGCAGGAAAAAAGTTTATTCAGCGTAGGAAATTCTACTGTAAGCGTAGGCATTGGCTTGCCAAGTACATTTACTAATATTTTAATTCCGCCTATTACAACATCTTATGAATATTGTATCATCGACTTCGGACGCAAAATAGGCTCTATCGGCGTTGGCGGGCTTGCAGGATATGCTTTTCATAGATACACGTATGGAGATGCTATTTATACAGATCATTATATTTTAATCGGTCCCAAAGGGACGTACCATTTTAACGGGATACCTAATGTACCGGAATTGGAGGTTTACGGCTCAACAGTATTGGGTGTACTTATTGACGCTTCACGAAATAAAAGTAAAAATGTAAGTGGAATTGTATATAAAGACAACGTAGTAAATTTTGGCTATGATGTAAAACTTGGAGCCAAATATTGGTTCAAACCTACAATGTCTGCTTATGCCGAGTTCGGCTACGGATTAAGTTTCTTTGAAGTAGGATTAAGCTTTTTGTTGTAAACAATTGAATATCAGCATATTGCCATAACGCACTTTATGTTTCGCCATGATTTTATCTTTAAATAACTTTTCATTATCATATCTTTCAGATGATATTTTTTCAAGAGTTGTTGATAACGTATCGTTTACGGTAGAAAAAGGTAAAACGCTCGGCATTGTAGGAGAGTCCGGCTCCGGGAAGACCGTAACTGCATTGTCGTTGATAAGATTATTGGACTATCCGCCGGCTCGCATCGACAGCGGAAGTGCTATTTTATATGATGATGAAGGCAAGTCTGTCGACTTGTTATCCATAGACGAGAAGAAGCTGTTTAAGTTCAGAGGTCGCCGTATCAGCTGTATTTTCCAGACTCCCATGACATCTCTGAATCCCACAATCAGATGCGGACATCAAGTAACGGAAGCTATACTGACACACAAAAAATGCACAAAAAAAGAAGCCCGCACCGAAGCCATACGACTATTTGAAGAAGTTGATTTACCACGTCCGGAAAACATTTTCAAATCTTTTCCGCATCAAATATCCGGCGGACAAAGGCAAAGGGTTATGATAGCAATGGCTATCGCCTGCAAACCTGATATATTAATTGCAGATGAGCCTACAACAGCTTTAGATGTCAGTGTCCAGAAAACGATTATCGATTTGTTGAGATCATTACAAAATAGATACAACATGTCGATAATTTTTATTTCCCACAACCTAAGCGTAATAAGGCAAATAGCTGATTTTGTTGTCGTTATGAACAAAGGCAAAATTATTGAGACCAATACTGTTCAAGAGATTTTTGAAAATCCGCGACAGCCATATACTATGGGATTGATAGCATGTAAGCCGCCGCTCAAATATCGTCTGAAATACCTGCCTACGGTTGAAGAAATACAGAGTCTCAGCAAAAAAGACGAAAATTTTGACGTTACTGAACATATAAAAAAACTAATAATCAGCGAACGGGGCAATGATATTGACAAAGTCAAGTCGAAGGCAGATAAAATATTAAGTGTCAAAGACTTAACAGTGTGTTATTCTAAAAAACAGAATCTTTTTGGTGTTACGACAGAATATTTAAAAGCCGTTGATGATGTCAGTTTTGACATATTGCGGGGTGAGACTTTAGGCATATTAGGTGAGTCCGGCTGTGGTAAATCGACAATAGCGAGAGCGATAACAGGCTTGGTAGTTCCGACGAGCGGAAAAATATTTTTAGGTGGGCTTAACATATTAGAAATGAAGGGAAAAAATCGCAGGGAATATTGCAGGCAGCTACAGATGGTTTTTCAGGACCCCTACTCTTCTTTAAATCCGCACAAGACAGTAGGGCAAGCGCTTATGGAGCCTTTAGAGATTTTCAAGATTTATGATACCCGCGAGCAGCGTAGAGAAAGGGTAAGTTATTTATTAGATAAAGTAGGAATGCTTGCGAGTGACTTCGACAAATATCCTCACGAGTTTTCTGGCGGGCAGCGGCAGCGGGTTTGCATAGCAAGGGCGCTTACGATGGAGCCTAATCTTTTAATCTGCGATGAGCCGGTGTCTTCTTTAGATGTATCGGTGCAAGCAAAAGTTTTAAATTTATTACAACAACTGAAAGAAGATTTCAACTTGAGCATGCTGTTTATATCTCATGATATATCAGTAATTCATCACATTTCAGACAGAGTCATAGTTATGAAAAACGGTACAATAATAGAGGAAGATTGTCCGTTCAATATAATTAACTTTCCTCAAAAAGAGTATACAAGGCAACTAATAGAAGCTGCTTTATAAATAAAACATTTATATTATGCGAAAACAATCAAAGACCAACATTTCGAAGATACAACGCAACAGTTTTATGTCCGAAGTTTTAAAAGTGTTCACCAATAACCCTGACAAGCAATACAATTTCAGACAGATTTCCACAATTTTGGGAATAGGTGACACGGCGAGCAAAAACATTATAAAATCTATGCTTGCGGAACTAAAAAGAGTAAATGCCGTCAACGAGATATCACGCGGCAAATATCAATTACATCCTGATTTAATCGAGGAATACCAGCCGACAGAAGCCACAGTTATGACCGGGAAAGTAGACATGAAATCTACCGGAAAGGCTTATGTTTCTGTTGAAGGACAAGAAGATATTTATGTTGCAGCTAACAACACAGGTACGGCATTTCACGGCGACACCGTGGAGGTAAGACTTTTCCCGAAAAGAAAGGACAGAAAGACAGAAGGCAAAATCATAAAAATAGTAAAGCGTGACAAGACACAATTTGTAGGCATATTTCAAGGTTCAAAGAAATACGCATTTGTCATCCCTGATGGTGACAACATGTTGCACGACTTTTTTATTCCTTTAGAAGACACGAAAAACGCGAAAAACGGTCAAAAGGTTGTAGTTGAGTTGGTTGAATGGGGTGAGAAATCGAAAAATCCCATTGGCAAAGTAGTAGAAGTTCTTGGTGAACCCGGAAATAACGATGTCGAGATGATGTCAATTTTAGTAAACAACGCATTTCCTGCGCGTTTTCCTGACAATATCGAAAAAGAAGCCGAAAAGATATCTAAAGAAATTCCTGAAGAAGAGATAAAGCGTAGACGTGATGAGCGAAACGTCACAACATTTACTATTGACCCGGCAGATGCCAAAGATTTCGATGATGCTTTGTCGCTGCAATATCTTCCTAATGGGAACTATGAAGTCGGCATTCACATTGCAGATGTGTCATATTATGTTCACCCGGAAACGTTGATGGACGAAGAAGCTTTTAACAGAGGCACTTCCGTATATCTTGTCGACAGGACGATACCAATGTTGCCCGAAGCACTTTCCAATGAGTTATGTTCATTGCAACCAAATAAGGACCGCTTGTGCTTTTCAGCAATTTTTGAACTTAATGAAGAAGCAAAAGTGCTTAAACAGTGGTTCGGCAAAACCATAATACATTCAGACAGAAGATTTTGTTACGAAGAAGCGCAGAAAATCATAGAAGGCAAACAAGACGACTTCTCCAAAATACTTCTAACTCTTGATAAACTTGCAAAGAAGTTGAGAGCAGACAGATACGCAAAAGGCAGCATAGACTTTGGCTCAGAGGAAGTCAAATTCAAATTAGATGAAAACGGCAAACCAATAGAAGTGTTTTTTAAAGAATCCAAAGATTCCAATAAATTAATAGAAGACTTTATGCTGCTTGCCAACAGAAAAGTCGCCGAAAGAATACAGAAATTTAAAAGCAAAGAAGGCACCGTCAAGCCGTTTGTGTACAGAATACACGACAAGCCCAATGAATCAAAGTTGCTACAATTTTCCGAATTTATAGGGAAAATAGGTTACAAAATAAACCTTACCAACAAAAAGACAGTATCACAGTCGTTGAATAAATTATTTACAGAAATCAACGGCAAGGGAGAACAAAACATGATAGAGACTATCGCCGTCCGTACTATGGCAAAAGCTATATATTCCACAAAAAACATCGGTCACTATGGCTTAGCTTTTGACTACTATACTCACTT
>JALNXP010000077.1 GCA_023230285.1 Bacteroidales bacterium
AAAAGTTAACAATAAATAATTCCACGCCAAAGGTAAAGAATTATTTTTTTATTTTCCAAATATTTTTTGTTTTTATTTTGCAAAAAATCACAGGCGTAGATTCAAGTAGCAAGTGCGAAAGTACAATAAAGAGTTGAGGAATATAGATTTAAAGGTGTAATTTTTGATTTTTTGATATTATGTCAAATTTGCATTAGTTGCATTTGATTTTAAAGTGTTTATAATCAAGATGTTTATTTACATGTATTGCTTTTCTGTTTTTCTTCTTTTACTTTTTTATGACTAAAAAAGTAAAAGAAGAAACTCTTTATTGTACTTTCGCCATGCTAATGAATCTACCCCTTCGTGATTTTTTTTATCAAAAAAATCTTCAAGATTATATTTTTAAAAAATAAATTATATCTTTGCGAGTTGAAATAAATTGTGAAGTATTAATTAACATAAATTATAAACGTAAATTTTATTATGAAGAAATTTAAGATTGTTGTTACCGTTGCGGTAATTTTGGGAAGTATTTGTGTTTTACCGAGTTGTAATGCGCAGAAAACAGGAAATGTTACTATTAAAACAGAAGTAGACACTTTGAGTTATGCCTTAGGTTCTGACTTTGGGAGTAACATTCTTCGTCAATTAAGTCAGATGCCTTGTGATTATGATAAAGACATGTTCGTTGCGGGTTTTATGGATGGCTTTTATGAAAAAGACCTTAAGATTTCGCAAGAGGATGCTTATGCTTTCTTGAATACTTTTTTTGAAAAGTTACAAGCAGAGCAAACAGCTAAAGCAGCTACAGAAGCTGAAGGACGTGTTGAGTCTAATGCAAAATATTTGGCAGAGAACAAAGCAAAAGAAGGCGTTATTACCACAGCAAGCGGTTTACAATATCGTATTATCACTGAAGGTAAGGGCAAAACGCCGACTGCTGACGACAAGGTAAAAGTACATTACGTAGGCAGACTTACAGACGGCACCGTTTTCGACTCTTCTATTGAAAGAGGTGAACCTATAGAATTTCCTGTTACAGGAGTTATCCAAGGTTGGGTTGAAGCTTTACAGATGATGCCTGTTGGCTCAAAATGGGAACTTACCATACCGCCGGAATTAGGTTATGGTGACCGCGATATGGGTACCATCAAACCGAATTCTGTATTAGTTTTTGAAGTGGAATTATTAGGAATTAATTAAATTAAATTAAATCAATTAAATAAATTGTTTTATGGCAACTATTAAAATGGGAATTAACGGATTCGGCCGTATCGGCAGAAACGTTTTCAAAATTGCTTTAGAAAGAGATAATATCGAAATAGTCGGTATTAACGATTTAACAAGTACTAAAGTTTTGGCACATTTGCTGAAATATGATTCAACACAGGGGAAATTTAATGGCGAAGTCAGTTTTACCGACACTGAATTAATTGTCAATGGCAAGGCAATACCAGTATATGCAGAGAGGTCGCCTTTAAGTATTAAATGGGCTGTTACTCCGGACATCGTAATAGAATCAACCGGTGTATTCACAAAAAGAGAAACCGAAAAAGGTGGCTACGGCGACCATATCAAGAACGGTGCCAAGAAAGTTATTCTTACCGTTCCGGCAAAAGATGATATTGATAACATGATAGTTATGGGCGTTAACGAAGATGCTTTACGCCCTACTGACGTATGTGTGTCTAATGCTTCGTGTACTACCAATTGTATAGCTCCTATTGCTAAAGTCCTTAACGATAATTTCGGCATCGAAGTTGGTCTTATGACAACAGTACATGCTTATACCAACGACCAGAGAATATTAGATGCTCCTCATTCCGATTTAAGAAGAGCTCGTTCAGCTGCTGTGTCTATCATCCCGACAACTACCGGTGCAGCAAAAGCTGTCGGCAAAGTTATTCCGGCTCTTAAAGGAAAATTAGACGGTATGGCAATGCGTGTACCTGTGCCAACAGGTTCTATAGTAGACTTGAATGTCGTGCTGTCAAAACCGGCTACTAAAGAAGAAATCAACGCTGCTATGAAAGCTGCTGCCGAAGGTCCGATGAAAGGTGTACTGGAATATACAGAAGACCCAATCGTGTCTTGCGACATCATCCATAACACACATTCCTCAATTTTTGATGCTAATCTTACCATGGTGATGGAAGGAGGAAAGAACGTAAAAGTTATCTCTTGGTACGATAACGAATGGGGCTACTCTGTAAGAGTTGTAGATTTGACGGAATTACTGTTCAGATAATTACAAAAAATGTAATGTGCATACACATTACCTTTTTTTTATATTGATTTTTTATTAAACTTAATTTTTTTACTATGAAAAGACTTACATTTTTATTAGCACTCGTTTTTGCAGTCGTATCTGTATACGCTCAAAAAGCTGAGGAAGGTAAAACAGAAGTAGACCAATATGGTGTTGAAGTAACTTCTGTTCCTGTAAATGCTTCTGAAGAAGATGGTATTCTCGTCTTCAGAAACGATAAGGGTTATAAACTATGGTTTGATACTCGTATTCAAACCGATTTTGCCACATTTTTTGGTGAGGACCCTAATTTTGATGCTATCGGTGACGGTGCTTCTATCCGTAGAGCAAGATTTGCCGTAAAAGCTAACATCACACCGGATTGGTACGGCGAAATAGACATGGACTTTGCCAACGGTTCTTTTGAGCTTAAAGACGCTCTTATTCGTTACACCGGCTTCAAAGGTTTTGAATTGCAGGTAGGTAACTTTAAGCCTAATTACAACATCCAATATAATACCACTTCCCGCTATTTGATGTTCATTGAACGTCCTATGATAGTATCTACATTAGCTCCGGGACGTCATATAGGTTTCAATGCAAAATATTCAAATAAATTCATCTGGGCTTCTGCCGGCGTGTTCTTCCAAGAAATAGAAGGTCAAGAAACTCGTACTTATGTAGAAGATAATAATAAAGATTACGGACGCAGCGAAGGCTTATCTTATATAGGTAAAGTTATCTTCCGCCCGATAAACGAAAAAGATGCAAGCCTCCATATCGGCGTTTCTTGGGGCTATATGAAACCTGAAACAGCCGTATCTCCGAGTGATTACGGCTCAACACGTCTTAGCACCCGCGCTACGACTTCTATCAACCGTAAAAAATATCTTGATACCGACTTGATTAAAAATACCGATAATAATATTATTCATGACTTCGAGATTGCCGGTCACTACAAAGGTTTACGCGTAGAAGGTGCTTATCTCTCCGATGCTGTTAATTTGACTGATGACGCAACTCTTACTTATGGCGATGATTATGACGGTATATATTTTGATGGATTTTATGCTCAGGCAAGTTATCTACTATTCGGCGGCACACAAACTTACGACTCTAATGGTGCTAAATATACGAAAATTAATGCCGGTAAAAAATGGGGCGACCTTGAATTTTGTATCAGATATGAATATGCTAACTTAAACGACTTTGATGCCGGCATTTACGGCGGCTCTGCCGAAGGTTATGCTGCAGGTCTAAACCTTTATTTAGGTAAAAATATGAAATTCCAACTTAACTATCAATTTACCAATAACGACAGATACGCTAACGGTAAAGGAAAACTTTATGTAGGTTATGATGTTGACGGCAATCCTACTAAAGATTATACTAAAGTAGTTGCTGAAGACGGTAAAGCAGGTGTGGATTTCAGCTCAATCTCATGCAGATTTCAACTTGCTTTCTAATATATCAATATAGTTTAACGACTTAAAAAATAAAAACATGAAAAAATTATTAATAGCAATGTTAGCAGTTGTTACAGTAATGACTGCTTGCGTAAAAGATGAACAATATTCAGGAATTACAATAAACAGTCTGTCATATACACCCGAGACGGTTACTTATCTTGATGCAGTCACGATAAAAGCAAACGTCAACTGTTTTGATGACCTTACAGCAACATTGTATTATGCTGTCGGTGATGCCGATTATACATCTATTGAAATGACAAATGTATCGACCACGACCGGTGCAACCAAAGAATTTTCAGCTATCATCCCTGCACAAGCCGATGGTTCGACAGTAAAATTTTATCTCACAATAGCAAGTGCAAGTGTTACAAAGACAACCGATGTTACCAAATATGAAGTTGGTGCTTATGTTGCAGATTATTCTGTTTTAAGACTTAACGAACTTAATGGCAACGATAAATTCATCGAATTATACAATGCCGGCGAGGTAGATATTAACTTGGTTGGCGTATATATTGAAAAAGATGGAACTGTAAACTGGACTGCTACCGAAGCTGTTGTAATACCTGCCGGTGGCTTTGTTTTACTTTATAGTGAAGATGTTACAAGCGTAGGCGGTGAGCAAGAAGGCTATGCCGAAGAGCTTACTTTCCACAGCGGACTTTCTGCTAAAAAAGCTGTAAGAATACAATTGTTTGCTCCTGCCGGAAGCAGCATAGATGACTTCAATCTTGTTGAATGTGTAACACCTGCTCCTGCTTCTTATAGCCGCAATTCAGACGGCAATTGGTATCATGCAGATGCAACACCGGGTGCTGCCAACGTTGATGGAACCGACCCTGTTGAAGGTTTAGAATAAAAAATTATCAACAATTAAAGAATAACATAAAAGAGGAGCGGAACAACCCCGCTCCTCTTTTTAAATAAATCATATATTATGTCGAAAGATAAAATGGAAATAGGCAAAATATCTAAACCGAGATTTGAGTTTCGTTCTTTTGGACAGTGCTTCTGTGAAGCGCACAAACGTATGGCTCGCTTGTCGATGCCGGTGCCTGAAAAAGTATGGGAACGCTCCAGTGATGAAATATACATCATATCACGCACTAACGACATCAACAATACCAAAATCCGTAACGGAAAGATGGACATAAAAACTTATGTACAAACCGTTGACGGACTTGAACAATGGAATCCTCTTATGAAAGGCGAGTTTCCAATCTCCGCCGAAGTACTCAAAAACGAAGTCTTCCCTGCTTTTATGGTGAAAATGCCGGAACTTACAAAAGAAGTTTATACCTACGATGAGTTTATGGAAATGGTAAAAAATAATCCTGACCTTGCTGCCGTAAGAGTACATAAACAAAGATTCGGATACATGGTAAATGACACTATATGCGAATATGGCAACGTGCTTATCAACGGCGCAAAAGTTGTGACTATCAACTCAGAATCTACCGAAATAGAAAATATTAAGAAGACTATTCAGGACATCGGATTGGAAGGTGTTGAAAACATCAACTATTTGCAAGCTATTAAAAGAGTTATTGGCATGTCAACCAAGTCGTTAGCTAACGAATAAGTATTATCATCAATAAATTAATTATAAAGATTATGGCTAATCAGGAAATAGAAAAAAAGTTTTTGGTAGATGGAGATTTTAAGAAAGAGGCATTTAAAGCTACGCGAATTATTCAGGGATATTTGAGTTCTGTTCCGGAAAGGACTGTGCGTGTGAGAGTTAAAGGCGACAAAGGCTACATCACCATAAAAGGTATAGGCAACGACAGCGGAGCAAGTCGCTTTGAATGGGAAAAGGAAATTCCTGTAGAAGATGTTAAGGCGTTGCTGCATATTTGTGAACCCGGCGTGATAGATAAAACACGTTACTTGGTGAAAGCCGGAGAACATACTTTTGAAGTTGACGAGTTCTATGGCGATAACGAAGGCTTGACAGTTGCAGAAGTAGAACTGCATGCCGAAGATGAAAATTTCATCAGACCGCAGTGGCTCGGAAAAGAAGTTACCGGCGATGTGAAATACTACAATTCCATGTTGATGAAAAATCCATATAAAAATTGGAAATAATAAATTTCAAAGAACTGATTAATAGTATTTTACGTTAATCAGTTCTTGTTTTTAATTAATAATGATTTTTACTGAATAATTTATGGCTGCCGCATTTGACCCTTTAGATATGAGTAATTACAAAATCGAGAAACTGCCCAAGATGCAGAAGTCCGGTTTTGAGATGTGGATGGCGCGTTTAGGAGCACCGTTGGCATTGATAGTTTTTGTTGTTTTGTATTGGTTTGTGAAGATTCCTTTTATTGAAAATATTAGTGCCGATGCACTTGATAACACAGCTTTAGCGAGATACAATGTTGTCGGTGCCGAAAATTTTATCAGGATTAACTATGCAATGCTCGCCATTTTTGCTGCATCAATAGTTTTATGGATTACCGAAGCGATTCCTAATTATCTTACGTCATTGATAGTGATTTTAGCGATAGTCTTATGTCATGTAACGTCTGAGAAGACTGCATTTGCACAATTAGGACATCCTGTAATGTGGTTGAATATCTTGTCGTTTATACTTGCAAGTATGCTGGTAAAGACACAGGTAGCAAAGCGTTTTGCTCTTTGGTTTATGGTTAAATACGGTAAGACACCGGCAAAAATCATTTTAAGTTTTATAGTAATTAATTTGGTATTATCGGCGTTTATTTCTGCCACTACAGCAAAGGCTACTATTTTATTGCCGATATTTATGGTGATAGCTGCCATTTACGGAGCTACCGGCGGCGACAAACGCAATAATTTCGGAAGAAATTTGGTTCTTCAAAATCTGTTTCAGATTAACATAGGAGCATCAGGATTTATGACTGGCTCCGGTGCCAATTTGCTTGCCGTCTCATTGATGGTTGGTGCTATGGGCGGACAAATATTCAGCTATCAGGATTGGTTTATAGCAGCTTTCCCATTAGCTGTAATATTGATATTGATAGGGTGGTTTGTCGGCACCAAGATTATTTTCCCATTGAAGCCTGAAGAGCGTAAGCCGCAATTAGAAGGTGGAATGGAGAGGATGAAAGAAGAGCTTGCCAAGATGGGCAAGATGGGCTGGCAAGAGTATAAAGCTATAGCTATCTTTGTTACTGTGTTGGTGCTTTGGGCTACCGACAAACAACACGGCATCAGTCAGACGACAGTAGCCTTTGCAGGTGCTGTGGTTGCACTTTTACCTAAGATAGGTGTTGTAAAGTGGAATGATGTCGATATACCGTGGCATTTGATGTTGTTTTCTGCCGGTGCTTATGTTCTCGGCGTGGGCTTAGATGCGACAGGAATTGCCGGCACACTTGTCAATGCAGGCTTCGACAGTCTCGGTGTCAATGAAAACACACCGTTTGGCGTGCTGTTTCTGCTGCTGACGTTTTTGATGCTGTTCAGCGCAATCATCTTCCAATCTAAGACTATGCGAGCTCTGATATTTATTCCTATCGCCTTAGGCGTTGAACAACGCTTCGGCTTCCCCGGACTGAGCCTCGCTTTTCCGGTAGCACTGCTTATAGAACACGTCTACGTGCTGCCTTTCAATAGTAAGCCCGCTGCCCTACTCTATACTACTAATCAATATAGCTGGAGTGACTCCTTTAAATTCGGTTTTACCATGATGGTTATCTCGTGGATTATGATAATTATCTGGGGCGAAACAGTTCTGCGTTGGCTTGGCTATACCAACGGAATCTTCTTCTAATGTTTTGAAAATGATAGAAATACAACATAAAATACATGATAACTACTCTATAGAGTTTAAAATAGGCTTCGTCGTAAGACGTAGTGTTAAAGATAACTATTTTAGCATAAACTCATGGATATTTATCCCTAATAGCTTGGATATCAACCCTTCTACTTACGGCAAAGACCAATTTTACAGAGACGTAAAATCTAATGTCCGACTGATTACTCCTGTTTTTTTATTGCGAGATATTGCCCAAAATGATGCAATACCTTATCAACATATTAAGACTGCTTTTGAAACTATGGCTTCAAATCCGCTGCGGTCTAATATTGCGGAATATATTCATCAAATAAAAATGTTTATGGCTATCACTAAAAGTGCATTACGTGATGAAGCCAAACATATTCAGACTATAGATAATATCAACGACATAAAGTATTTGTGTAACAATTATTTAGATGTTGTGTCAGACCTTGTGTCAAAATATAGAAATCTCAGACAGGTTATCAATGTACCTACTGTCACCAACGAAGTTCGAAATCATTTTGCGTTTGGTGACGAATATATGAGTCAAATCATCAACATATATTTTCTAAAAATTATTGACAAGATGAATAATTATACTGATGATGAGCTTTTTGAGATAAAAAAACAATTTGTAGACCATCTTAAATTGGAAGACAAATATAGAAAATCGATGGGCTATTTGACAGTTGATGTTAATGATGCCGATGCGAACAAAGAGTTGTTGTTTCGTCATGGTTTGCTTAAAAAATACATAGAAAACGACTTATTTGTAAAATTAGACAAAAAAGAAGATGGAGCAGCTGTAAGGCAGCTTTTATATGGTGTTGCTGCCGGTTTTGCTATGATTATAGCGACAGTTGTGGCGTTTCCGTTTCAAAAGACACTCAGCAATTATTCTATTTTGCTTTTTATAGTTCTTGTCATAAGTTATATGCTGAAAGACAGGATAAAAGAACTGATGAGATATTTTTTTGCGCACAAACTCAAGAACAAATATTACGACCATAAAGCTAACATACATATTAAAGATACTAATGTAGGCTGGATAAAAGAAGGTGTAGATTTTATTACGGATGAGAAGACGCCCAAACAAGTTTTAGCGTTACGCAATCGTTCGAGTTTGCTGCAAGCCGAGAATGACATTTTTGATGAAAAGATAACTTTGTACCGCAAGAAGGTTTATATAGATAACGACAGATTATCAGGGCATTACGAGTATAGAATTTCCGGAATAAATGATATTATCCGTTTACATATAAATCGTTTTACTCAAAAGATGGACAATCCGGAGGTTCCTATTGAGACGATAACAGAAGATGGTAAAGTATGTTCTATAAATGGACTAAAGACTTACAATTTGAACATCATCATGCAGTTTCAGTATGAGGACAATGTGGAATATAAGGGGTTCAGGATCATCATGTCGCGTGATGGTATAATTGACATCAGACAGTTATAGATTGGGTTGGGACACGGATTAGACGGAGGGACACGGATGGATTGGACACTGATTTTCGCGGATTAGACGGAGGGACACGGATGATAATTTTTTTTGGAAAGGTGTCTTAAATATTGAGATTATACTCTATAGATAATTAAAAGAAAAATATAAATCCGTGTCCATCCGTTGTATCCGTCTCTATCCGTGTCCATCCGTTGTATCCGTCTATATCCGTGTCCCAACCCAAAAATCCGTGTCCATCCGTGTCCCATATCCGTGTTCATCCGTGTCCCTTAGTCCAATCCGTGTCCATCCGTGTCCATCCG
>JALNXP010000078.1 GCA_023230285.1 Bacteroidales bacterium
CTCTAATCGCCGGTCTCTTCTTTTCTGATTCATAATTATAATTTTGCCGGCAAAAATACGCCACCGTCAGTTACTAATCAATATGGGGCTGGCGGGGGGGATACGAACACCTGAACGTGCCAAATTTGACGAAAATGCTTATGCTTACTACACGAGTGTCATTTTACAAGATGCACGTAAAAATTCTCGCTTAACCCAAGTAGAACTTGCCAAAAGATTAGGAACAACAAAATCCTACATTTCAAGGATAGAACATGGCGGAATTGTACCAAGTGTTGCTACTTTTTACCGAATCATTAATGCCCTTGGGTTAACCGTAGAGCTTACACCTTCGCCTAAATAGATAAGCCTGTATATCAATGATTTACAAATAACAAGAGAAAAAACTTCCAAAAATAAGTGTCGCCATCGGCACAACGTTTAGAACGAAGAATGATAAATCCGGAAGCATTACGAGAAGCATTAATTAATGCAATTGTCCATAATGATTATTCGCGGTTTCATCGGTTATTGGTATCCCTCCGCTAGCCCCATATTGATTAGTAACTGACGGTGGCGTGTTTTTGCCGGCAAAATTATAATTATTTTCTCATAATTATTCTAAATTATTACCATTAAAAAATTATCTTTGCACAATAAAAAAATATTTATGAATAAAATAGCTCTTTTAGTTCTATATAACCATCGTTACGATAAAAACATCCCGATTATCGAAAAAATATATGAAGGTAAATTTTCGTATTTATTGTACAGCCGCAACAATTGTATTTATTAGGTCGTTTTGCCGAATGGGAATATTATAACATGGATGCAGCAATGTTGGCTGCGATGAAATTGAGAGAATTGATAAATGATTGTAATTGTCATAATGAAAAAGTTAATTAAAATTATTCAACTAATTTTTGGTTTTTGTAAATCATTAATAGTATATAAATATTATTCAATGAAATTTAAGAAAATCGATTTTTTTCAATATAAAACATTAGCAAATCCGAATTTTTGTTGCATAAGAGGTTTTGCTTCTTCAACACATTATGGAAATCATTTGGCGGTAAGTCATTTAATACATAAGCGTATTAATTTCATCAGAGAATATATAGAACATGGGGTTAGCTTTTATTCTAATCCTGAATGTGTAAGGCTTCTTGGATATATTGACAGAAAGGGAATAAAAACAGTTTATACTTTTTCTGAACAGAGAGTAGACACTATTAACGAATACCTAAAAACGCATAATCTGCATCGCAAAATTGTTCCTGTTGGTCCATATATTTTAGGAGCAAATCATCATAAAAGTACGGAAGAATTAGTAAGTATTAAAAAACAAGCAGGTAGAATATTACTGGTTTTTCCAACTCATTCATGTGAAACGAATGAAGTTAACTATTCTGTAGAGTTTTTAATAAATAAAATTGAAGAAAGACGAAATGAGTTTAATACGGTTTTTGTTTGTCTATATTGGATGGAGGTTTTGAAATATCCTCAAGTAGCAAGTTTATATGAAGCGCAAGGATATACGGTCGTTTCTGCAGGACATAGAAGTGATCCGCTGTTTTTGTCTCGACTGAAAGATATTATTTCATTATCCGATATGGTGTTTACAAATGGTATAGGGACTCATATTGGATACTCAATTTGCTTAAGCAAGCCTGTTTGTTTTATAAATGAAGATTTGAATAAATCGGATATTTTTCATGAAGATGAAGGTATAAAATCAGTGAGAGAAAAACTTATAAAATTATTTAGTGATTTTTCACAGACCATTACACATGAACAAATAGCCTTTACAGAGTATTATTACGGGAAATGGGAAAGAATTTAATTTCTGTCCGATATAGCGCTTTTTATTATTGAGATAACAAGCCTTTTGTCACATTCCATCTAAAAGACAGTAATTTAACTCCTTTTTGAGGAGATAACAGTATCGTATAGCCTAAACATAAAATTATGGAAACACCCCATTTGATTATTTCAGAAAAAATTCGCTTATAGTATTTTAATTTGCTGATTTTTAGAGTCCTTAATCTTTCGGATTGTCCAATAGAATAAGTGAGTTTGTTAAAATATTCTTTAGAAAGTTTTTTCTCCGGAATAATATGATATAAAATGGCATTTGGTAAATAATAAAATTGCATATTCAAAGAAAGCATTTTATCAAAGATATCTTTTTCTTCTGCCCCCATTAACGAATCGCCTTTTCTTCCGAGATCTACATTAAATAATCCTATCTTATCAAAGACGGATTTTTTATAGGCAGCGTTACCTCCGCCAGGAAAATCATTATTCGGAAATTTTTTAACAACATTTCCCAGATATTTGTACCCTGTAAGTAATCGTTTTGTATAATGACTCATCCAACTAGGTTCCTGCGTTTCATATTGAGGGATAATTGGTCCACCTGCAGCATCTATATTACTATATTCATTAAAAAAATTTGCGTAAGTAGATAAATATTCTTTGTTTATTAAAGCATCATCATCAACATATATTAAAATATCGCCTTTAGCTTCTTTTATTCCTCTGTTTCTTGCATAAGATAACCCTTGATTAGTTTCGACAAAATATCTGAATATTACCTGCGTATAATTTTGCGTAAATAGATTACATTCCGATTTGGTATTGTCAGTACAATTGTTGTCAATTAATACAATTTCATATTGACTTGCAGGAAAATCGTTTTCAGCAATACTTTTTAATACATTATAAATGTATTTATCGCGGTTATAAGTACAAATGATAATAGAAAGCATAACTAATTAATAATTTTGACAAAGATAATCATTTTTTATTAAAAATCTACGTTTGATTTTTTTGTAAACTTATGGCGAGTTATTCGGCGTTTTTAATTTTTTTATGTTTATTTTTGCAACTGTTATTCGAATATTATTTTTCATAGTTACTATGGTTAATATAAGAAGACAAGTGAAAATATTTGATATTGGTTAAATTTATTTCTTACATAACTAAGGCATATAATGAAGAAAACGATAAAAATGAATTTTGTAGATTATTGGGATGGTTTTGTTTTTGAAGATAACTTTATTATTAAACTATTATCTGAAAGATATAATATTGAACTTTCAGATAATCCAGATTATTTATTGTGTTCAGTATTTGGAACAGATCATCTCAATTATGATTGTATCAAAATACTTTATACAGGAGAAAATCAATTTCCGGATTTTAATTTATATGATTATGCTATAGGATTTGAATATATGGAACTTGGAGACAGATACTTACGTTTCCCTTGTGGATTACAAAGTAATAGCATAGTAGATTCTATGCTTGCAAAGTGTCAATTCAATAATAATGATTTAAAGCAAAAAACCGGTTTTTGCAGTTTTGTTTATTCAAATAACAATGCTTCTCCTGAACGTAAAATATTTTTTGACCTTTTGTCTTCTTATAAACAAGTGTCTTCAGGCGGAAGGTATATGAATAATATTGGTGGGGCAGTAAGGGATAAACTTGCATTTCAGAAACAATTCAAATTCGTCATTGCCTTTGAAAATTGCTCATACCCCGGTTATACTACCGAAAAGATTGTACAGGCATTCGCGGCAGATGCCATACCTATTTATTGGGGTGATCCACTTGTAATAAAGGATTTTAATCCTGCCTCATTTATTAATTGTAATGATTATAATTCGTTTGATGATGTCGTAAAAAGAATTATAGAAATTGATAATGATGATGAAATTTATCTTTCTATTATGCGTGAATCACCTATTAACCCTGATAGTAAAATAAGAAATATACATAAAGATCTTGCCGATTTTCTATTTCATATTTTTGACCAGCCATTAGAACAAGCTAAGAGATATAATCGTGTATATTGGGGTAAACGTTACATTAATCAGCAACGTGAACGCCAACGTGCATATAATCACAGTTTGCGAGGAATAGCTTATAGAATATATAAGAGAAGCTATTCCCTGTTGATGAGTAATAAGCGTAAGAGTATTTTTTTATGGAAAATTGATAGATTCATAAAAAAAACATTCAGCAAAAAATAGTTTTTTCTTCCCTTACAAAGGATAAATAATAGCATCATCTATCCTTTTATATTTTTATCAATAGAGAATCGAGCATGTAAATTGTTTGTTAATTATTATTTTTTTACATCATGATACGTTTGTTTTCTCCATCTATAAATGCTGACACTTGCACAAGCTATTATCGTTAAGAACATGATAATGATACAAATAATTGAAATTGTATCGCCTTTCTTAACACTGTCAGGACGAAATTCAAAACGTATATTATGCTGTCCTGCAGGGATATTTAATGCGCGAAGTGAATAGTCAACGCGGAAATGCTCTTTAGGCTTTCCATCAATTAGAGCCTTCCATCCATAAGGATAGTATATTTCTGAAAATACTGCCGTGCCGTCTTTTGAGGAATTTGAATTGTATTCAATGTATTCAGGAGTATATTTTGTCAATTCTATAGAGGCATTCATGTCTTTTTCAGGTGAAAAATCAGTAATATAATCTCTGAATGAAGCGTCAAGGACTGCAGTAGTACGTAAGTTAATATTATCTATTGCTTCCGATTCTTCATTTGCATTATCTGCAACTATAAGTGAATCAACAAACCACGCATTGCCTAAAGCAAAAGGATTGGAAATTGGAATTTCCGAACCGTCTTGTAGAGGAACTATGACATATTTCATATTCAACATATTCAAAACAGGGTATATAGCGTTACCATCGGTAGCGAACAAATTTCCCTGACTCTTTGATATTGCATTTACAAGAGGATTCATTTCTTTTGAAATATGTTCATCAATAAGATCCTGATAACGGCGCAATTTTGCACCTGAATAACCGCCAATAGATTTAAGGTAATATGAAGTACGTGCCTCATTGAAGGTATTACTTGATAGGTTCAATACACGAAAATGCGTAGTGTCTTTCAACAGCTCTTTTTCATAAGGTTTCATTGCAAATTCCTTATCCAAATTTTTAGGTGTTGCAAAGTTATCATAATTGAAAAAACGTCTGTCGACAGTCCACATATCACTTATTACAAGAATTGTCATGATTATGCCCAACCATGTCGTTTTTATTTTTTCCTGAACGAAGAAATATACTAAAATTGCAGCTAATGCAATAAAAATAAATGAACGCCACGCATCACTTTGCATCATAGATGCACGCTGACCAAGGATTGATGTGTAAAGCCAGTCTGGTATCTGTGAAACAAATTGAGCATCATTGGGAGAAGTAAAACTTAAGATGGATTTACCAAATAAAGCAAAAAATAAACATATACCTGCTGTGATACCTCCGGAAATATATAACTTTTTAAGTAAGGATTTTTTGTCGATAGATTTATCTGAAATTTCTTTAAGAGCAAGGAATCCTAAAAGTGGAATGGTAATTTCTGCAATGATAAGTATTGAGGAAACTGCTCGAAATTTATTGTACATTGGAAAATAATCGAAGAAAAATTTTGTCAGTGGCATAAAGTTATGCCCCCAAGATAATAAAACTGACATTAATGTTGCGATTAGTAACGCCCATTTATATGGTCCTTTTACAATTAACAAGCCAAGTAAAAAAAGAAAACAGACTATTGCACCCATATAGACAGGTCCTGATGTAAAAGGCTGGCTGCCCCAGTATGTCGGTGCCTGACTGCAGAATTGCTTGGCATTATTTGCCGGAATACCTTTTGCCGTCATATCTTTATACAGCTTTGAATCTGTACCAACATTAAGACCGGAAGCACCACCCATATAATTTGGTATTAAAAATGTCATCGTTTCGTCTATGCCATAGCTCCATGCTGTCGCATAATCCAAATCAAGACCTTTTTCTACTTTATTTGCATCATCATTGGCTTTTATAATGTCGGAATGTCCACCGCGCATTGTCTGTGAAGCATATTCATTGTTAGCGAAAATGTTGGCACTGCCGCATCCCATACCGATAGCAAAAGCAACTGCAAATATGGCGGTTGCTATGCCAAAATCTTTCATCCTTTTTTCACGAATATGATTGTATAGCTCTGCAAAAAACAAAATGCCGATGAACATACATATATAATATGACATCTGTGGATGCATAAAGAATCCCATAATTGTAAAAAACATGGTAAGAATAGCTCCCCAGCCATATTTTTTTCGATATGTTAGAATAAATCCGACAATAACCATCGTCATCCATGTTATCGAAATACATTTACCATTATGACGAGCGGCTATAATAATGAAAAAATATGACGAGAAAGCTATGGCAAATGCTCCTGCTAAACTAATCCATTTATTGATTTTAAAAGAGCGTAAAAGTATATAAAATGCAATAAGATAGAATAAGACAAGGAATATTTCATTGTGACTTCCCTGATGAAAAAATGTAGAAAAAGGATTTAATAATACACTTGATAAATATTTTCCTCCACCTATCTGATAATTTGGCATCCCACTGAACATAGAACCTGTCCACCATGAGTATTCTCCTGTTTCTTGATGGTAACGTACACATTCTTGTACTGCCGCTTTACCATTAACGAGGTCTCCGGCATATACAAGTTTCCCCTCCAATACCGGTGCGCAATATATTACTGCTGCAATAACAAAAATTATCCCAATGCCTAAATTAAATAATAATGATTTCACAAACTCATTCTTCTTCATAATATTTTATCTGTTTTTTTACACAACATTTTTCTTTTCAAGCCTCCTCCCCGTCCCCGCGTATACACTCGTTTCAACTAAAACGCGAAATTCGCTTCAGCTGCAATATCATTACAGTTGATACGCTTTTGAGACATGCTGTCGCGCTCTCTGATAGTGACAGTGTTGTCTTCTAACGTCTGGTAGTCTATGGTTATGCAGTACGGCGTGCCTATAGCATCTTGGCGACGATAACGCTTGCCTATCGCATCTTTTTCGTCATATTGACACATGAACTGCATCTTCAATTTGTCCATGATCTCTCTCGCCTTTTCCGGTAAGCCGTCTTTCTTGGTGAGCGGCAATATCGCAAATTTGTATGGCGCTAAAAATGCCGGTATGCTCATAACTACTCGCTCGGAACCGTCTTCTAAGACTTCCTCTTTGTAGGCTTTGGAGATTATGGATAAGAACATGCGGTCTAATCCTATAGAGGTCTCTATTACATAAGGTACATAGCTTTCATTTAGCTCATAATCAAAGTATTGTAACTTCTTGCCAGAGTACTTTTGATGTGCGCTGAGGTCGAAGTCCGTGCGGGAATGTATGCCCTCGATTTCTTTAAAGCCAAACGGGAAGTTAAATTCTATGTCGGTGGCGGCATTTGCATAGTGTGCGAGCTTTTCATGGTCGTGAAAACGGTAATTTTCCTCGCCTAAACCTAAGGCTTTATGCCATTGCATCCTCTTTTCTTTCCAATATTTGAACCATTCGAGTTCGGTACCCGGACGGACGAAAAACTGCATCTCCATCTGCTCAAACTCTCTCATGCGGAAAATAAACTGTCTCGCTATGATTTCATTACGGAAAGCTTTACCTATCTGCGCAATGCCAAAAGGAATTTTCATCCTTCCCGTCTTTTGTACGTTGAGGAAGTTGACGAAAATTCCTTGTGCTGTTTCCGGTCTTAGATAAATAGTTGAAGCATCTTCGTTGACAGAACCCATCTGTGTGGAAAACATCAAATTAAATTGACGAACATCTGTCCAATTTCTTGTGCCTGAAATGGGACAAACAATTCCTAAATCGAGAATAATTTGTTTTATATCAGCTAAATTGTTGTCTTCTAATGCTTTAACATATCTTTTGTCTATTTCTGCAAACTCTTCTTTGTACTTTAACACCCTTGGATTTGTTGAAGTGAATTGAGCTTCATCAAAGGCTTCTCCAAAACGTTTTTTCGCTTTTTCTACTTCTTTGGCTATCTTTTCTTCTATCTTAGCCATGTAGTCTTCGATGAGAACATCAGCTCTGTAACGTTTTTTGGAATCTTTGTTGTCAATTAAAGGGTCATTGAACGCATCAACATGCCCGGAGGCTTTCCATATAGTAGGGTGCATGAAAATTGCGGAATCTATGCCGACAATGTTTTCATTGTATTGCACCATCGCTTTCCACCAATATTGTTTTATGTTGTTTTTAAGCTCAACGCCTAATTGCCCATAGTCATAAACTGCACTTAATCCGTCGTAAATTTCACTTGATGGGAAAATAAACCCATATTCTTTACAATGGGCGACTAAATTTTTAAAGAAATCTTCTTGCTTCATATCTTATAGTACCTTATATTTAAGTACCGGAATTAAAATTGTTAATATTATTCTTCTTGTTTTTTACATGCTTTACAACATTCACCTGAAAATGCTTTCCATACAATAGCTGAAAGGGCAGCACCTACAAATGGAGCAACGATGAACAGCCATAGTTGTTTTAATGCAACTCCGCCGGCAAAAATTGCCGGACCTATACTACGTGCAGGGTTCACTGATGTTCCGGTGATAGGAATACATACAATGTGAATGAGTACTAATGTCAAACCTATTGCTAATCCTGCTAAGGAAGGATTGCCTACTTTGCTGTCGGTAACACCGAGTACGACTAATACAAATATAAAGGTGAAAAACATCTCTGCAAGAAATGCTGTCAATGTGGAAGTTGTCGGTCCATAAGCATTTGCGCCGGTCATTGTCCCTGTCGGATTGACAGCGTAACCCTGTACCAAAATGTATAAAATCAATGAACCAAGAATAGCTCCTATTACTTGTGCTATCATATAACCTGCTGCATCTTTCCCGCTAATTCTCCCCGTTAAAAGACATCCTAAGGTGATAGCCGGATTAATATGACAACCGGAAATTCCACCTATAGCATAAGCCATGGCTACAACCGATAAACCAAAAGCAAAAGCAACAGTTAATACTTGCGCTGTTGTTCCACAGCCACCATTAAAAATTGCACTTCCGCAACCTAATAAGACCAGAACCATTGTTCCAATCATCTCTGCAAAATACTTTTTTATAATCGTATATTTTAAATTAAACACTAAAAACTTCTATCAATTTGCAAAGATAATTTATAATTTCTTTAATTTAATATTTTGTGAAATAATTTCAAACTGAAAAACAATTTGTTTTTCACGGTTATTGAAAATTTTTTCTACCTTTGCAAAATTTTTTTTTTGTTAGAAAAT
>JALNXP010000137.1 GCA_023230285.1 Bacteroidales bacterium
AGGTCCGTTGCTTAAAAAATGGGGTGGTATACCAATAAACAGAGGGCATAGAAATACACATGTAGAAGATGCTGTCGAACGGCTTAATAATAGTGATGATTTATGGATTGTCATAACGCCGGAAGGTACCCGTAAAAAAGTTAAAAGATGGAAAAGCGGTTTCTACCGGATTGCGATGGATGCTAAGGTGCCAATTTTAATATCATACGTAGATTACAAAACAAGAGTCGCAACCGTAGTCGCCAAATTTTATCCTACCGGTGATTACAAAGCCGATTTGGAAAAGATAATGCCGTATTATGATGGCGTGACAGGGCTGTTTATGAAGAGAAAGATGTAGAAATAAAAAAAGGTGAGTTAAAAACTCACCTTTTTTATTTCTACATATCGATTAATAGTTATAAGCTTTAACTTCGAAGTATGCTTGCGGGTGTAAGCAAGCGGGGCATTTTTCCGGAGCGCGTTTTCCAAAATGAATGTATCCGCAGTTTCTGCACATCCAGTATGTCTCTTCGTCTTTTTCAAATACTTTTTTCTCTTTTACGTTCTTCAACAAAGTGCGATAACGTTTTTCGTGTTCGGCTTCTACTTTCGCAACCATCTTAAAACAAGTTGCAATTTCTTTAAACCCCTCTTCTTCAGCTTCTTTGGCAAAAGTAGGATATAAATCCGTCCATTCTTCATTTTCTCCTTCAGCAGCAGCTAAAAGATTTTCTTCCGTATTACCGATGATGCCGGCAGGAAATGCAGCCGTGATTTCTAACATTCCACCTTCAAGAAATTTAAAAAATCTTTTTGCATGCTCTTTTTCTTGCAGTGAAGTCTCTGTGAAAATGGCGGAAATTTGTTCGTAACCTTCATTCTTAGCTACTTTGGCAAAAAATTCGTAACGATTTCTTGCTTGTGATTCACCCGCAAATGATTTAAGCAGGTTTTTTTCGGTTTTTGTGCCTTTAATACTCATGATTTTGATTTTTAATTATTAATAATTCTGATTTGAATATTGTAGTTCGTAATATTTTTGATAATCGCCGGATATTACGTTGTTCATCCATACTTCGTTATTGAGATACCAGTCTATTGTTTGTGATATGCCATCTTTAAAGTTGGTTTTTGGTGTCCATCCGAGAGCGTTTTTGAGTTTCGAAAAGTCGATAGCATAACGCAAATCATGTCCGGGTCTGTCTTTTACGTAGGTTATCAATTTGCGGGCAGTACCAATTTCTCGATTTAATTTTTGGTCAACAAGATCACATATAAGAGTGACTATGTCGATATTACGCATCTCATTGTCGCCGCCGATATTATATGTTTGTCCGGCTGTGCCATTATGAAATATTGTTTCGATAGCATCTGCATGATCGCCAACGTACAACCAGTCTCTTACATTTTCACCTTTTCCATATATGGGTAATGACTTGTTGTTGCGTATGTTGTTGATAATTAGCGGTATAAGCTTTTCAGGAAATTGATTTGGACCGTAATTATTGGAACAATTTGATACAATAACAGGTACTTTAAAGGTGTAGAAATATGATCTTACCAAGTGGTCGGAACCGGCTTTTGCTGCCGAATATGGACTTCGCGGGTCGTAAGCTGTGGTTTCAACAAATTTTTTGTCGTGCATACTTAGCGAACCGTAGACCTCATCTGTGGAAACATGATAAAATAGTTTTCCATCAAAATTATCTTTCCAGCAATTTTTGAAAGCATTAATTAAGACAAATGTTCCTAAAAGGTTGGTCTTCACAAAATCCATCGGTGACAAGATAGAACGGTCAACATGCGTTTCAGCTGCCAAATGTACAACACCATCGAATTTATAATCTGCAAACAACTGATTTATAAATTTATCATCAGCAATATCACCTTTTATAAAAAAATAATTTGGATTGTTTTCTATATCGCGCAAATTTTCCAAATTGCCTGCATAAGTAAGTTTGTCTAAATTATATATTTCATAATCAGCATGGCGGTTTATAAACGTTCTTATTACATGCGATCCAATAAAACCTGCGCCTCCGGTTATTAATATCCTTTTCATAAACAATATTTTTATATTATAATTACAATCGGAAAAATTTGTACCAACTGTAATTGGCAAAGATATATAATTTTTTAATGTGTGTAGAACAAATCCGGATTATTTTTATAAAAATTTCACGACCGGTGTTTTTTATTTTTCAAAGACATATTTTCAGGAATAATTACAAAATAATGTATAATTTTGCAGTTTATTATTAGAGATAAAAGATGAAAAACATAATTGCTTTCGGCATATCGTTATTTTTGACAACATTGACACTCATGGCACAAATTACTAATTATGAAAGAGTAAATCCGCTCATCGGCACTAACGGTATGGGACATACATTTCCCGGAGCATGTTATCCTTTTGGCATGGTGCAGCTCAGCCCCGACACTGATACCGTTCCTTTCAGTGTTGACGGCATTTATCAAAAAAATGTTTATGATTATTGTGCAGGTTATCAATACAGAGATAAGACCATAGTCGGATTCAGTCATACGCATTTGAGTGGTACAGGACATTCAGACCTTGGCGACATCCTCGTCATGCCTTTCACCGGTGAACGCAAACTAAATCCCGGAACAGCAGAAAATCCCGACAGTGGCTATCGTTCACGATATAATCATAGCACGGAAGTTGCCCGACCGGGTTACTATGAAGCGTTTTTGGAAGATTATAACATTCTCGCTCAATTAACTGTCACTCAGCGGTGTGGCATTCACAAATATACATTTCCACAAGATGAAGCTCAACATATAATACTTGACCTTAATCATGGAATTTATAATTATGACGGCAAAGTTTTATGGGCAAATATAAGAGTCGAAAACGACACTCTTATAACCGGATACAGAATAACAAACGGCTGGAGTAGAGAAAATTATATCTACTTCGCAATGTCTTTCTCAAAACCTGTCAGCAATTATGGTTATGTAGATAAAGAAAAGGTGGTGTATAATGGTTTTTGGAAAAGATTTAATCTTAACGAAAATTTTCCTGAAATAGGTGGACGTAAAATTGTGTCGTGGTTCGATTTTGAAAATGACGGAGATAAAACATTAGAGATAAAAGTAGCTCTTTCGGCTGTAAGTACAGACGGCGCAATTAAAAACCTCAAAGCAGAGACATCGGGTAAAGATTTTGATGTATTGCACAAAAATACAACGGAAGCATGGGAAAATGCTCTTTCAGTAATAGAAGCACATGGCGACACAGACCAATTAGCTATGCTATATACTTCACTTTATCATACTATGATAAATCCATCACTGTATATGGATGTTGATGACTGCTATCGTGGAATAGACCACAATATACACAAAGCAGAAGGTTTTACAAACTACTCTGTTTTTTCTGTTTGGGATACTTTTAGAGCTATGCACCCTCTTCTAAATATTATCGACAGAAAAAGAAGTAAGGATATAATAAATTCTATGTTAGCACATTACGAGCAAAGTGTTCATCATGCTTTGCCGGTATGGAGCCACGCCGGAAATGAAAATTGGTGCATGATAGGTTATCATAGCGTTTCCGTCATTGCAGATGCTATAACAAAAGGAATAGATATAGATACTGAAAAAGCATTGGGGGCTATGATAAGTAGCTCATCAATAGCATATTACGACAATACTCAAAGCTATATCGACTTGGGTTATGTGCCTTTTGAAAAAAGTAGTAATGCCGCATCTGTTACATTAGAATATTCATACGATGACTGGACTGTTTATAAAACTGCTTTGGCATTAGGAAATATAGATGCGACAAAGTCTTACAAAAAAAGAGCTGTAAATTATCGGAAAATATTCGATTCTGAAATCGGCTTTGCAAGACCAAAATATGCAAATGGAAAATGGAAAGAGAATTTTAATTTGCTAAGTACTTCTGATGAAGGCTTTATAGAAGGAAATTCCATGAATTACTCCTTTTTTGTCCCTCATGATGTGTTAGGAATGATGGCTTTGATGGGCGGAGAAAAAACATTTATAGAAAAGCTTGACTCTTTATTTACGATGCACTTGCCCGATGAGTTTTTTGCTGAAACAGAAGATGTTACAAGAGAAGGTTTGATAGGGAATTATGTTCATGGTAATGAACCAAGTCACCATATAGCTTATCTATATATGTGGACATCTCAACCGTGGAAAACGCAGTACAGAATAAGAGAGATTATGAATCGAATGTATCGCAATAATATAGACGGACTTTGTGGTAATGACGACTGCGGGCAGATGTCTGCATGGTATGTGTTTTCTGCTATGGGCTTTTATCCGGTTTGTCCGGGAACCGACCAATATGTTTTTGGCACGCCGTATTTGCCATATATGAAAATTAAACTCGAAGATAATAAATTTTTGGAGATAAAAGCTCTTAATGTTAGCGACAGAAACAGATATATCAAATCTATTAAATTCAATGGAATAAAAGTCGAAAAAGCTTTTATTACGCAAGAAGAAATAATGACCGGCGGGGTCTTGGAATTTGAAATGAGTTCAAAACCAAACAAACAAACTTGTTATCAAGGTAAAAATCGTCCTTACTCCATGTCAGGAGAATTAGTGTTTTAAAACAATTTAAAATCAAAAATTTATAATGTACAGACATATAATCACATCAATAATTGTATTTTTCTTAATCTTTTCATCTGCAACGGCACAAGACCTTGACAAGATTTTACAGCCGGTGCAAATAGGCAATAAAGACGAAAAGCCTAAATTGTCGGAGAAAGATCTTGCATATCAATATTATACCGCACAAGAATTTGATAAGGCGGCTGTTATTTACGAAGAGTTGTATAAAAAAGAAAAGACTTCTTATTATTATAAATATCTTCTTTATTCTTTAGTTGGCAGCCAACAATATGGCGAAGCAGAAAAACTTGTTAGTAAAACAATGAAAAACAACAAGTTAGAAGAAATGTACTATGTTGACCTCGGGTATATTAAAATAGCTGAAGGCGACAAAACAAAGGGTGTGAAATATTATGAAGAAGCATTGTCAAAACTTAAAGCCGACCCTAATAATATACAGTCTTTGGCAAATGCGTTTACAGCTATAAGGGAAAATCTTTACAGCATTAAAACATACGAAAAAGGACGCAAGTTGTTAAACAACGACCAATTATTTTCTGCAGAATTAGCTTATAGATATTATTATACACAAGAATATGCCAAAATGGTTGAAGAGTTTTTAAAATACGCTGAATATAGACCGAATCAGAAACAGTATGTTTGCGGGAGATTTCAGGATTATATGTCGAATGACCCTGAAGGCACTATTACGGAAGCAATAAAAAACGGCATCTTATCAAATGCAAAAAAGGAAAAAGACGACAGCTACTTTTTTACGGATATGGCTTTATGGTTTTTTATCCAGGTAAAAGAATTTGACCTTGCATACAAACAAGCTGCTGCTCTCGACAAACGTGCTGATGGTCATGGTAAATATTTATTGGATTTAGCTGATATTTGTATCTCAAATAATAAATATGAAACAGCCGCTGCGTGCTATCAATATATCATCACAAGTTATAAAAACGAACCGGTTTGCCTTGATGGTAAAATAGGTTTGGTAAACATGAGTTATGAAATTCTTAAAACTCAAGAAGTTATTAATGAAGAAGATGTTGCGGCATTAGACCAACAATTTGCAGCTGTATTTGAAGAAACAGGAATGAATCTTCAAACTTTAGATTTGTCATTAAATTATGCTGATTTTAAAGCTTTTTACAAAAAAGAATATGCACAAGCTGTTACAATGCTTGAAGATATGCTTAAAATAGGTGGCAGAATTACAAAAGCAGAAACAGCAAAGATAAAATTAACACTTGGAGATGTTTATCTCGTATCAGGAGACCAATGGGAGGCAACTTTGTTGTATTCACAAGTAGAAAAACTAATGAAAGATGAAGCATTAGGTGATGAAGCAAAATACAAAAATGCAGAATTGTTTTATTATTTAGGTGAATATAATTGGGCAGAAGCTAAATTAGATATATTAAAAACTTCCGTAGATAAATTTATTGCCAACGATGCTATGAAATTAAGTCTTTTTATCAAAAATAATAAAGGTGAAGATACTGTTTCTTATGCGTTGAGATATTTTTCAAAAGCAGAACTTGCGTTTTTTAAAAAGCAAACATCTATTGCTTTACTTTATTTAGATTCTGCTGCTACTGTAAATGCTTGGAACCCGATAGAAGATGATGTTTTGTATAAAAAAGCTGAAATATACATAAGTTTAAGAAATTATGTAGTCGCTGATAGTTTACTAAAAATGATATGTGACAATTATTCAACAGAAATATTAGCCGATGAAGCTATGTATACTCGCGCCGTGATAAATGATATATATCTTAATAACAGTAGTTTAGCACAACAATTATATCAAAATGTTTTTGTTGATTATTCAGAAAGCGTGTTTGCAATACCCGCTCGTAACAGGTTTAGAGAACTTAGAGGAGATGTTAAAAACGAAGAATCTTCTGTATCAGACCCAAATTTAATTTATGCTCCATTATTAAAACAATGACAAACGTACAACCCAAAAAGTATCTTGGACAACATTTTTTGACAGATACAGGTATAGCTAAAAAAATTTGTGA
>JALNXP010000321.1 GCA_023230285.1 Bacteroidales bacterium
AGTTTTGACACAATATTTATTAGAATTATACAATTTCAAAGCAATAGAAATCGACAGTGAAGCCATTGATTATTTAGGGCAAACCTTTCCGCAGTCGGCAGGTAAAATTGTTCATGCAGATTTTTTAAAGACTGATTTGCTTGCTGTTTTTCCTGAGCATTTCGACATAATAGGAAACTTTCCTTATAATATTTCTTCACAAATTCTTTTTAAAGTTATTGATTATAAAGACAATGTAGATTGTGTTGTCGGAATGTTTCAGAAAGAAGTAGCACAACGCATTATCTCGCCACCGGGGAGTAAGGTTTATGGCATTCTAAGTGTGCTAATACAAACGTGGTACGACTGTGAGTATTTGTTTACCATCAATGAAGGTTCGTTTTTCCCTGCGCCTAAGGTAAAATCCGGCGTAATCAGGTTAAGAAGAAATGCCGTAAAAGATATAGGAGTTTCGGAGAAAACATATATAAATGTCGTAAAAACAGCTTTTAATCAGAGAAGGAAAACTTTGAGAAACTCCTTAAGGTCGTTTGGTTTGGAAGATAGTGAAATTCTACAAAAGCGTCCGGAGCAACTTAAATGGCAGGAGTTTGTCGAACTCACAAAACAATATGTCAGTAAAAATTGTAAATAATAAATGTTGTGATGAAGTAGAGATAATATGTATGATTTCGATGATGTCCTTTGATAAAATACATATAATCAGTTGGTTGTAAAACAGAGCATAAAAAAAAAGACTACCAATAACAGCAGTCTTTTTGATGCTCCCCCTGCTGGACTTGAACCAGCGACCCTCTGATTAACAGTCAGATGCTCTAACCAACTGAGCTAAGGAGGAATTTGTCTTGCTTCCAAAAAAGCGATGCAAAGGTACAACTTTATTTTAAAAAACAAGTATTTTTGCAAAAAAAAATTTTAAAAAAATATATTATGAGAATTATCGGGATTGGAAATGCTTTAATGGACGTTTTAGTGCCTTTAAAAAGTTATGAATTAATAGACAAACTTGAACTCCCACACGGTGGAATGCTAATGATAGACCGAGAACGTTTTGATGTTATATCACATACTATCAAAGACTTAGAAAAAGAATATGCCGCCGGTGGTTCGGCTGCTAACACAATATACGGCTTGTCTAAATTGGGTGTAGAAACTTCTTTCATTGGCATAGTCGGAAAAGATGAAGTTGGCGATATTTATGAAAATGACATGATAAATTCCGGTGTCAACTGTTTGTTGAAACGCTCGGAAAGCACTCCTACAGGTTGTGCTACCGCACTTGTAACACCGGACTCTGAAAGAACTTTTGCAAGTTTCTTAGGCGCAGCACAAGAATTGACCCCAAAAAACATTTCTGAAGAACTTTTTACGGGACATGACATCCTCCATATCGAAGGCTATTTACTCTTTAACTACGCAATAGTCGAGACGGCAATGAAAATGGCTAAAAAACTCGGCATGCTTGTATCGTTAGACCTCGCTGCACACAACTTCGTAGAAGAAAACAGACCAATAATTTCCGACTTGCTAAAAAATTACGTAGACATTTGCTTTGCTAATGAAGAAGAAGCAAAAGCTCTTACAGGTTTGTCTCCGCACCAAGCCTTGGACAAAATAGCAGATATGTGCGACTACGCTGTCGTAAAAATAGGCTCTAAAGGCTCATTGATAAAACATGATGGTATAGTAGATGAAGTCGCACCAATTAAAGTTGACACAGTAGTTGACACAACAGGTGCCGGCGATTTGTTCGCCTCCGGATTTATATACGGCATTACTAAAAAGTTTTCTGCCGAGAAATGTGGGCAATTAGGCTCTATCCTCGGCGGCACCGTAATCCAAAATTATGGCGCACGTATTCCAAATAATTTATGGAAAGAAATTTATAAATCAATTTAAAAATTATTTGCATATATTTTGCACTTATTAATTAAATGTCTGATATAAAGATTATTAACCATTAAGACAAATTCAATGAAAATATTTATTATTTTATTTTACATAATCGTACCTGCTTTAATATTAAGATTATGTTATGTTTCAAAAATTGCCAACAAATTTGGTCCTATTTTGATTTGCTATGTGGTTGGAATGATCTTTGGTCAATTGTTTATTGGTGAAGAAACTCGTAATATTCCGGATATTGTAACTACCATAATGATTCCATTAGCCTTACCGATGCTCCTTTTTGAAACAAACGTAAAATCATGGAAAAAGATGGCAAAAAGTGCTTTCTTATCTATGATTATTGCTGTTATCAGTATGATTATTATGATAATAGCCGGCTATTTCATTTTTAGAAACAGTATTCCGGAAGCGAATAAAGTTGCCGGCATGTTGTCGGGAATATATACCGGCGGCACACCGAATTTGGCAGCTTTAAAAGCTGCATTAAATGTTTCAGAAGATGTTTATATTGCAGTAAATACTGTCGATATTTTTATTGGAGCTTTTTATGTGCTGTTTCTGATTTCATTTGCCAAAAAATTGTTTAGTAAAGTGTTACCACCATACC
>JALNXP010000079.1 GCA_023230285.1 Bacteroidales bacterium
GTTTACGATAAAATTGATGATGCTAAGACAAAGACCTCCATATTACATTTCGTTAGTTGTTCTTTTATATCAAAAGAACGTACAGCAGACTATACTACGACATTTCGCTTACGTGAAATGGTTAAAGACAAGGCAAATGTAGAAGATATTGCAGCATATCTGAACGACAAAAATATACCTGCTGATGAAATAACTTTAACGCAATTGGCAAAGCAAATTCTTAAAATGCCTCCCCGAACAAGGTTATTTAACCATTTCAAATGCTTTGCAATGGCGATTGCAATATCAACGTGTTGTAACTTTGAACAAACGGGTTTCTGGAATTAGTAAAATGATAGATGAAGCTGCTAAATAATGGAAATCTTTAAGGCAGACATATCATACCTGGTTTTTAATTTTCTAAAGGAAAATTTACACCATTCCATTTCATTGCTGAAAATAAATGAAATATTACAGAATGAGAGTGGTGTAGTTGATTTTTTTGAAACAGAAGCTGAAATTCAGGCTCTATATAAAGAACTATTAAGCATTGAAACGAATATTGTAGCCGAATCAAACAGAATTGAATATGGCGATTTTCAAACAAATACAATTCTTGCTAATAACATAACACAAAAGTTGTTTAGAAATGTTGTTTTTCCTAATCTTGTGATTGAGCCGACTTGTGGGAAAGGACATTTTATTATCGCTTCGCTAAACAATCTTGAAACAATAACAACTATTATAGGAATTGAGATTTATAAGCCATACGTGTGGCAAACAAAATTTAATATTCTTGATTTTTTTTCTCACAAATACAAATAGAAAAAAGCCTGAAATTTATATTTATAATTGTAATATCTTTGATTTTGATTTTAGCACCATTAAAAATAATATTGGCGAGAAAAACTTATTGATTATTGGCAATCCACCTTGGATAACCAATTCAAAATTAGGTAGCTTGAATTCTTCTAATATCCCTCAAAAATCTAACTTTAAGAAACAAAATGGAATAGACGCAATAACAGGAAAGGGTAATTTTGATATTGCCGAATATATAACTTTAATGCTATTAAAAGAATTTGGGAATTGTAACGGCAATATGGCTTTTTTAGTCAAAAATACGGTCATAAAGAATCTGCTTTTTGACCAAAAAAAAGCTCTTTTACCGTATCCACCCCGCCAACGCCATATTGACTTTATCGGAACAATTCGGGTTTGAAGTTTGCCGGAAGCAGATTGACGTACTGCGAAGGTTTGGCATCTGTGATGTGTCCAAGTACAAACGACAGCCATGTTTCAGGATTAATGTTATGAGCTTTACATGAAGCAAAAAAGCTATAGTACATGGCAATATCTTCGGCTGCAGCGTGTGAACCTGCAAACAGATAGTTTTTTCTGCCTAAGGCAAGCGGACGGATGGCGTTCTCCTGACTTCGTCACCTAATTTTATTCAATTTTGTAAGATGTTAATAAAGAAAAAAAGTCTAATATCAATTATCTATAAAAATAAAATTCTTAAATAAAAAACTTATCTTTGCAAACCACTTGACTTATCAAATGAAATTATATTAAGTTGAATGAAAAAAACAAGATATAAATCTATAAAAATAATAAATCGTACAAAATCATGAAACAGTGTCACTTAAATCAGGAAGAACTCGAAATTTATTCGTTATTATATGCTGCTAATACGGATATGAAAATCACGAAAGAAGAATTGGAATTGATAACCGCCGAAGTCGAACCTGACACTTTTGATCGCGTTAAACGTGTCTTTAGTCAGGATAATGATGCCGAACGCCTTGACAAAATTGTCTATTTTCGTGAAAACTACCTGAAAACCAAAGAGCAACAAGATGCTTTTATGAACTCTATGAAAAATATATTTGCTGCCGATAAACAATATATGTTAATGGAAAAAGTTGTCTATAGTATGCTGAAGAAAATTTTGGATATAAAAAACGCTGCCGAATAGAATGTTTTCAATAAAAATTGAGGATATACCATGCTTTAGTATATCCTCAACTGAATTCTAATTTTCTATCTTAACACGTATTCCTGCTGACTGCCCGCCAAATTCCGGCGCATATAAACATTGTATCTTGGAAATACCACCGGTAAAATCACCCGACTGCTGTATGTTTACTTTGTACTCAATGATATAGCTGCCTTTGTCAAGTCTTTCGAAAAAGTAATTCATGGATTCGTCTCTGATACTTAGGTAATAACTTAAACCATTGCTATAGCGGAAGCCGGAAAGTACATCTTCCGGAATAAAACATGCCGGTATAATGTCTTTTAAATGTACATATTCCATGTCGCGGTCGGCTTTAATTATCATCCTGACTACTATCTTGTCGGTTGAGCTAATCTCTTCTCCGTTTGTAACTTTTTCAAAATTATTATCTTTATAATCCGATTTCAGTATTTGTCGTTCTACGGAAAGTCCGCTACCGGCAGACGTAACATTTTCGTAATCAGTGGTATACTGCCAATATACGTTGCTCCATGCTGTGCCTTCTGCTTTTTTATCTATGCTTATGTCGCAGAAAGAAGCGTTCACTTCCGTCTTATCCCATACCCTCTTAATATAGCCGCTTCCCGGAATAGCATCTTCCATGCCTACTGTCTGACTTCCAATAGTGACAATATCGTCTTGATAGTTGCCGACTATAGACGGCGAGCTGCCGATGAATAACGCATATATCGCATCAACAGTGGCTTTGCCGGTTTCCCACATAGTGCTGCGCTTTAAGTTTAACAGCCAACGCTTCATCTCAGCAATAGACTCGCTGTCGGCGTTAATGTCATGATAACATTGTATCATCAACGACATTGTCTCTATTTTGGAGCTGTAGTTGAACAAACTCATATTCTCTAAATCTCTCCAATACATGCCTAACTCTTCACTGTGTAAGGCTCGCTCGTCAAAGGATTTAACTATCGTTTTGGCAATTTTATCTTTGTCTAATTCGTTGAGCGTTAACGCAATCATAGACTGTGAGTATAAGCTGTGTTTCGTCCACGTTTTCTCTGCTTTTTCAAGATAGAAGTTATATACTTCTTTAGTATTATTGTTTTTTGAAAACTTATCTCCTAATTTTGTCCTTAGATACAGATATTTTATGTCATCAGAGCATAAAGTGTAATCTTTTAATAAGTCTTTCTCTTTCAGTTTGTTATACCATTCAACGTTTTTAGTGTCAAGATAGCTTATTGCTGATGAGATGATATTTTTAATTTCCTTTTCATTATTAAGGTCGATTATTCCAAGTTCTTCTAAATGTACAAAGCCGGCAATGATGTTTGTTGTAGTGAACAGGTTAGCCCAAGAGCCGTTTTTAATCCACGGGAAGGCACCGCTACTCATCTGTATACTTTTTAGTGTTGATATTGCGGCTTTTTTGTTGTAGCTCATTTGGTTAAAATCAAACAAAATAGCTAATCTCTCGCGCTGTTCCTGCTCGTTGCGTGCATCAATTACCCACGGGGTTTCTTTGAGCAAAATGTCTTTCAACTCTTGATTTTTATCAAGTTCCGATAGAAATTCGTCAGGATTGGTAGCCTGAATCTTTTTGTAGATTTCTTCAATCTGCGGGTTTTTATTAACTATGTATGCAGCTATTAAGTTGGCATACAGGTTGTTAAATACAACTTCCGATATTTCGCTATTATCTTCTATATAAGGAAGAGCTTGTACGGCGTACCATATCGGATTTGGCGTATATTCGAGTGTGATGCTTTGAGTAATGTTGTCGGCATTGGAGTATTTTTGGTCAAAGGCTTTGAATTTATATGTACTGATGCCCTTTTTGTTGATGGTGAGCGGTAAAGATTCTGTTATAAGCACTTTGGTTGTCAAAACCGGTAACAGATGTTCTTCGATGTCGGTTTTGTTGTTTGCGTTTGCTCCAACTCTGATTTTTAATAAAGAGATGTTTTCAGGTACTGCGATATTCCATTTTACATAGTCCGAACTCATGCCTTTCACATTGAAAGTTGTTGTTGGCTTGTCTACTATTTCGGTGGTAATATTATTGCCGTTGATGTCGTAAATCTCTATAAATGAAGTGCCGGAAATGCTGTTCTCCGTCAAATTAGCAACTTTGGCAGCGAAGTTTATAACGTCTTTTTCATAAAGCAACTTCGGAACATTGGCTTGTATGTAAAAGTCTTTTTTTGCAACTATTTCCTGCTCATATAATCCGAAATCCAAGTCTTTATTATATGCTACGGCTCTGAATTTCCATTTTGTCATAGATTCCGGTACTTGAAATTCTATTTTCAGTGTGTCGGAGGTATTGACCGTTAACTGCGGATAGAAGAATGCGGTTTCACGAAAATCTCTGCGGATGCTTTGTACTGCCTCATCTTTGCTTTCTTCTACTTTATCATTTGTTATTTCTCCGCTATCTTCAACTAACATAGTTGCTTCATTTTCAACAACATCATTTTCAACAATTGATAATGCGGTAGAGCCAACACCATCGCAATACAATAGCGGTGCTCGCTTATATCTGTAAAAATGATAATTTTCTAAATCCAGCCAATTTATTTTGTCATAAGAGTAGCCGTTGACATTTTCATAAATTGTCCTTAACAGTGTTGTCCCGTATGAAACGTTGCTTGCATCTACGTCAACGAATTTTTTCATACAGCCTTGCTTGTAAAATAATACACGGTTGTAGTCAATGTTATAGAATTGGTCGAGCGACATATCATACATACTTGCAAGAACTTCAACGGCATTTTTGCTGTCGTTTTTATTTGTGATGATAAGACTCCATGTTTCGTTTCCGCCGGGGGTGATATAATCTTTTTGGGTTAACAATTCTATTTTTAAATCTTTGTTGTCAAATGGTATGTTAACTGTTTTATAATCATTAAATTGTCTATTGTCGAAGATGGCTTTTGCGGCAATAGTCAAACTTCCTCTTTCAGATTCTCCTATTGGTATGGAAAATGTTTTATACCCTGATATTGTCAGTGTCTCGTCTAAAAGTATTTTATCGGCATTAGTCACGTAAATGCTAACTGTGGTCTTTTTTTCTGAAGAGAAAAGTGAAAATTCGAGATTTTCTCCCGGGTGATAAGTATCTTTTGGAACAAGTAGAGCAATGCCTTTTTCTTTGAAAGCAGGTGCTTCGGATAAGGTTCCGGCGGTAAAGAAAAATTTTTCTTTGATTTCATTGCCGAAAGCATCATTGGCAGTGACTTCAACCACATAATATTCAGACGCTTTTATGCCTGATTTTGATAAATCTATCACTCCATCTGAAGACGTAAAGGATCTCAAAGTCTCTTTTATCTCCCAACTGCTGATGTCATTTTCGTTTGAATAAATATCTTTTGGCAGCAATTTATTAAATTCGTCTTTGCTGAACATGAATATGTCGGGTTCCGAATTCCAAAGTCTATTCCTTTTGAGATTTTCCGGCTTTTTCAAAGTGCATATTTTAATGTTTAATTTTGCATTAACTTCTTCATTATCAATATTATATGCTGATATTCTGAACGAATTAGCTTCATTGAGGTTTACATATTCCGGAATGTCGGATTTTATAATCATAGCAATGTCCGAAACATTTACATCAAATGTTTGAGTTATAGTTTCGCCGGAAATATCTGTAATGTCGGCAGAAATTTGGAACCTATATATTGGCTTGAAGTAAAAATTTTTTGCCTTTGGACATTTAGCCGTAAAGTTGATGGAAGCATTCCCTTTTCCATCGGTTTTTGTTTGCCCGACTTCGATAAAAATGTCGTCATTTGCAAAATCATAAAAGCTCCAATAGCTGAATCTGTAAGCTGTTGTACGATGTATTTTGTATTTTACAGTGGCGTTTTCGAGCGGTAATCCGGTGTATGTCAATGCTTTAACTTTAATGCCCACTTCAGAATTGCATTTATTTTGCTCTGTTTCTTTTTCAAAACTTATTTCAAATGTTGGACGTTTGTATTCTTCAACTTTCACAGACAGTGAGCCGTATTCGGAAGACGACAAAGTGTAATTTCCCGTAAGGGCGTTGTTCGGAATAATAAAAGAGCCGGCAAAAGAGCCAAATTCGTTGGTCGTAAAGTCCTGTTTTGCAATGTTTTGATAGTTAGCATCTCGCAAAGTGATTGTCCCTTTGTGATTTATAACAGGCTGATGTTTGTCATTTGCTTCCGTTTTATTGACAATGCCTTTGAAATAAATAGTTTGTCCGGGACGATAAATGCCTCTGTCTGTGTAAATTAAAGTACTTGTAGAAGGCGAGAAATCACGTTTGTAAAAATTGAAATATTGCTCACTGAAGAAAGTGTCATCATCTTTATTTAAAGTAAAAATAATATCACGATAATAATTATCATTACTCTTAATGTCCTGTTTTGATATTACAGCTTTTCCATTTTTATCCGATGTAAACGAATTTAATAATTCCAATTTAGGATTTTTCCCATAAACAGTTGTGTATATGTTTATTTTACAGTTAGTTATCAATTTGCCGCTGTTTCTGTCGCAGATGATAAATTCGTAATTGTCACTGACTTGGTTTTGTGCAATAATAGCATTTAATTTGCTGATTTGCAAAACTGTTGAACAGATAAACTCGTTGTTGAGGTCGAAGTCTTCTCCCGTAGACACAAGTAATCCGTATAAACCTTCGTCTAAATTGTCTATTATTGCGTCTACTGTGTGAGAGCGATAATCATCGCCATCATCAATATCGACATACCATTCTCTAACGACTATCTTGCTTAGAAGATATTCAAGAGATTCTTTGTCAAGCCGGTTGTTGCTTTCTTCTATTAAATCCTTGTTAAAATCGAGTTGTACAATTTTGAAGAATAATTTTTCGCAGTTTTTATATTCTATTTGGATAGGGAATTTTTCATTGGGATAATATGCTGTTGCGGTATATACCTTATATATATTTTGTGCGACTATTTTCTTATAAAGATTTCTGCAAAGTCTGCCGCCATTGGCATCCGGATATTTTGTAAAAGTTTTTTCGCAGTAATTGGCGGCATTTACATAAGCGTCTTTGTAATAGTCGTAGATATTTTTGTCTTTATTAGCAAGAGTATTATAATAAAAGGAAGCAATTTTGTACATTATGTCAGCAGTGCTTGGGTGTAGTGAGAAAGTTCGCTCAAGTCTCAAAAGAGAGTTGAGATAAAGGTCTTCATAATCAGGAATATCATTATTATTTTTAACAAAATCAAGTCTTGATAAATCGGCATCTATGCAGACTGCAATATTTTTTGCGTTGTATTTTATGATTTTCTGATAGATAATTAGGGCATCAATTAGAGCCGGCGATTCGGAAAAAGTGCTGTCAATGTCTATTTTGATAAAGTCGTAGAAAGGCGACAGAGCTTTTTCGTTGGAAATGCTGTAACCGATTAAGTTGTTGTCTGTGTCGCTAAAAAAATCTATGGCTCTAAAAGACAGGAACTCAAAGAGAGTAGGGCGGACGGTTCTGCTTGCAGTATCACAAATCAATATGTCGTCATAATTTTCTATAGGATATTTTTGCAGTTCGGCTTCGTCTTTGAGTGACAACAGGTAATATTCATAGCTTTTATTCATAAAATCTTCGCGAGACCATGTTTTTATATCTTCAGATTTTTCGGCGGAGTTGACAATGCCATTTTTAGAAGCGACATTGTTGAAATACATGTTGTATAATTCAGCTGTAAGGGAATAGTAGATATTTTTTTCGGGCAGCTTGCTCTCGGCTGTTTTGTTTTCAAATTCGGTGATGGCGTTTTCAAAGAAGTCTTCTTCAAAGGAAGCGCAAATACTCACTTTATATATGTCGGCTTTAATTTGTTGGATTGTATTGTTTTCAGCTGTTGCCGCTGTTTCAATTTGTTTAATGGTTTGAAGAGCCGTTTTGGAAAAATTTTTATCGACATTGGACTTGACAGTTGCCCATAAACCGTCATAATCGGTAGTTTGTTGGCATAGACTATTCATGGAAAAAGTTAACAATAGAATACATAACACACAATAATTTGCTTTCATATTTTGATAATGATAAGGTATAAAACAATGTAAAAAATGACGTATTAATCGTTTTCGTCAAACCGGTCTGTATTTAAGTTTGTTGAATCGGATTCAATGATGACAGGTGCATATTTTTCATCATAAATAGAGATAAAATCATTTACGACAAAACAGCCTTTAAAATATTTGTTGAGTTTATTGCGGAATTTGTCGGCATCAAGTTTTGTCCTGAAATTACCGACTCTAACTCTATAATAAGGTTCTTTAAACGAGATATATGCCGGAATTTCAGGATAGATGCCATAAACGGTTTGAGCGGCATCATAAGCACCTTGCTTAGAAAAATTTCCGGCTGTAAAATAGACTTGCACTCTAAAACCATAATAGCCTGCATGGAAGGAGTCGTGAAGAAGTTTTTTTTGTGTTAATGAATTTAGTGCAGGATTAGCAGTGATTTTTACGTTTCCAACATTTTTTTTATTGAGATAATTATCGGTAAATTGTGCATATCCGGCGCAAGAAAAAGAGGTTAAAATTGTGATAAACAGTATGTTAATATAAAAGTATCTTGTTGTCATGATGTTCTAAGTATCAATATCATTTGCAAAGGTATACTATAATTTTATATTTTTGAAAAAAAAAAAATAAATAATGTTGCAAATATCAATTAAAGCATTAACTTTGTGGTAATTTTTTAATGTTGTGCATTTTCAATTGCTTTTTTATGAAAACGACTGATAATTAGTGCGTTGTAGTGCCAATTTAGAAAAATGATTAAGTTAATAATTAATAAAAAAATACGAATATGAAAAAAATTTATTCTTTGTTATTGGTAATGGTTATTCTTTTTGCAGGATGCGGAAAAGAAAATGTTCCGGAAGTAATCACCGGTGATGTGTTTAATGTTACAGCTACAACAGCAAGTATTAGTGGAAATGTGTTAGATGACAATAATTCTGACATTACTGAAGCCGGCTATTGCTGGGGTACAAACGAAAATATTACTTATGAAAATAATTTGGGCATAGTTAAAGATGCTTTTGTTGGTAATGGTAATATGATTGATTATACTATAACAGATTTATTGCCTGCTGAGACTTATTTTGTCAGAGCTTTTGCAGTTAATGGCGTAGGCATTGGCTATGGTAATGTTAAACAATTTGTTGTTTCA
>JALNXP010000080.1 GCA_023230285.1 Bacteroidales bacterium
TCACTTATTCAATAACTAATGAAAAAAGTTATCAACAAAAAATGTTCATAACTAATTGATTATAAGAAAATTAAAAAGAAAATTTGAAAATTTTGTCATGTACTAAGATCTGATATACAGAACAATTTTGCTTCTGCCTTCAGTTTATCTATGGTTATTTTTTGTTTCATTGTTTGGATATTCTATTTTGCAAAGGTACTATTTTTTTTGAATGTCACAATGGCGTAAGCCTGTGAGGGCTGAAAACAGGGCGGCACGTTTCATTATCGGTTTGTCGCACGGAGTGACGGCAAGGGTGTTGAGTTCTTCAACGGTCAAATGTTCACGGCGGAGTTTTACACTCACTTTTGTATTTGATAACGCTTTTCTCATAGCAGGTTATTTTTTAGCGTTGTATAACTGATTGATTTCCGGCTTTGGAGCGTACACAAAATTCCCAATCTGACGTGTGGGGATGGAATATTTGCGAATATGTTTGTAAATTGCACAAGTCTTTTGTATTCTATTCATCGCCATATTTATATACGTTTAAGTATCTGCAAGTAGTGATAAGTATTTATTAGTTCCACTTTATCGCAAAATAAGTTCAGATACAAATATGGTACAAATATACGATAAAAAAGCGATATACAAGCATAAATAACGAAAATATTTATAAAAAAATAGCGTGTAACTCATTGAGCCACACGCTATTTTTTTATAGATTCACCTTTCGGTATTTATCGGGATTATTTTACTTCTTCAAATATCTTTTGAGCTTATATTCAGATATTTATAGAATTTTCATACAAATATGGTACAAATGAACCATAACTAACAATAATATGTAAATATTTGAATTTCAATTATATAAAATATCTTTCATAAGCAAATAGAAGTATTGGTTGAAAGATAAATTACAAGAGTAAAAACGCCACTTTTAGTGGCGTTTAAAACAATTTCTTTTTGAGTTTCAAGGCAAAATATAAGCCGACAATCAAAGCCAATACAAGTGCTATTCGCCCGCTCCATAGTTGGAATGTTTGCCAACTGTTTAAAGGTGCTTTGACTGGCTTAATAACCTCAACAGGATAAGGAACTCGGATTGTGTCTTGAATGAATACGGAATCCCGAATTATTTTATCCTTGTACAGATACCTGTACCGTTCAAAAAATACGGTATCAGCAGTTTGTTTGACAAAGATTGAATCGTATTTGAAAACAGAATCGCGGACAATCTTGTCCCGATATTCTGTTTTTATGGACTCAACAGGAATGTATTTTGTTGTGGAGCAGGAGCTGCACAAGCACAATAAAACCGCTACAACTGCGAATAGGCTGTTCTTTTTCATTGGATTGTGATTTTTGATTGTAGATTGAATCCTGCCCGAACCTCTGAGATATCGGCGTTCTGTCCGTTTTCTACAAAACTCATTGCTGTTACAATCAGAATGTAGTCCGCGCCATTGGTGGCGGTTAGCTCTTTGTTGCGCGAAACGCCTGAATATTTTTCTACGCTAGCAATATAACTCTCGGTATTGTTTTCGATAGGCGGTGCCCATTTGGCGATTATCTTTTCGATTGTGTTGTTGCCTCTCGAAAGATAGGTTGCGAGCGTTACAAACGCAGCGCGGTAGCCGTAAGGCATAGCCGAAAAGGTTTTAAAGCTTTTGTCGTTGCCTTTGATTTCTCCCTGGAATGTGTCGGCATTATGCCTAATATTCAGCGGGTTGTTGTTTCTTAATCCTCTTGGTTTCATTTGGTTTGCTTTTTAAGTTCGTTTTTGACTGGGCAATTTTTCTCGTCGCTACAATCTGAAATGCGACTCAATGCCTTTTCTAATCGCTGTATTTTTAGGCTCAACAGGTCTATTTTTCGCGTGAGTGGTGTAATGAGATATTGCTCATTGAGTTTTAGAAGCTTTTCGGCGTGGTCGGATTTTATGACTTCAACCTCGGCAGAGGATTTGCGTCGACCGCCGAACCAACCGACAATCAGCGTGACTATCGATACCGAAAAAGGCAATATTTGATTTAGAACTTCCATATTATTTTATTTTTGATTGGTAAAAGAAAACCCACGCTTGCGGTGGGTTCTCAGTTGATTTGCAAAAAAACGGCGAATTACCAATAGAGCAATTTTCCGTTTGAGCTTTTGTTTCCTTTCGCGGTGTAAGCATACACGCAGGCGAAACCTTCTATTTCCGTGTCGTGGTTGATTTCTACCGTTCCCGCTGTAATGTCCTCTTGAGTCAAGGCTTGTTCGGTAATTAGAACTTCTTCGCCTGCCATATTTCCGCTAAATACTACTAATTTGTCGCCTACGGTTAACCGATTTTTGCAGGTTGAAAAATCCGCTTTTACAACGGCTGCTGATTCGCGTGTGGTAATCACATTGCCCAATGAGCCGAATGTGATTTCAATAGCGGGCTTTCCCGCGAGAACTGTTGCTACATCGGTGTCGCCCGCGTTTGGCATTTTGGCCACATTGGCAGACACAAAAGCGTTGTAAGTTGAGGTTGTGCGCTTTCTGCCTTTAAAAGCTTTTGCCATTGGGGCACTAAACACATTCCACAATCCGACAATTGCGCTCATTCGTGTTCTTTGCGCTTGCTGTTCGGGCGTGTTTGGATTTTTCACGCTTGGTTGATACTCGCGGGCAATCGTCCTGCCTGCACTTCTGGAATACACAATGTTTCCGACTTTTCCTTTGGCTGCACCTACGGCAACCGAATTGATTACTGCCATAATTTTAAATTTAAAAATTGAAAAAATGAGAACTACATCAGACTTACAGCGGAGTTTGAACGGAATTGATTTTGTCTGAAAAAATGGTTTTGCCCGACAAATCGGCTGTGTGTCTTTTGCAAATATAAAGGCGGTAGATCCTTGTTTATCCCATATCAGAGGGCTTTGCGGTGGGGTGCTTCGGTTTGCTTTATGTCACACAAACAACAATTATTTTTTCGACCGAAAGAGAAAAAAGAAAAAGGAAAGAAGAAAAAAGGATATGCTTTTCCGTTCAGCCAATGGAGCGGCGGCTGTCAAGGTTTTTTGAGAAAAATACTACCTGAAGCACAGCGGAAGTGTGGAGATTTTTTTCAAAAACCCGCAGGGCTTGACCTTTACTGACGGTAAGCGGAATGGCTATTTTTGCATATTCCTTTTTTATTCGGACAAGAAATTATCCTGCATTAAAAAACCTGCGTGGAACGCAAATGAAATAAAAAAGCAACTGTTTTAAGGGGTGGGTGGTCGGGGGTTGGTGTGGGTGTAGCACCTCAAACAACGCAGGTAAAACAGCCCTGAGCCGGAACGGAGCAAGTGAAAAACAAGCGGAGCGATAGCGGAGTGATTTTTTTGCTCGCGTAGTGGAGAGGCGCGAGCCGACTGCGAGTGGAGCGAGGGTGGCAGACGCAGATAGCCCGCAATGAAGCATAGCGGAATGAGGGCTGCGGCTGGCTACCGTTTACGGCAGGGCTGGCGCGAATTTTTGCTGTGTAGTGTAGTTTTTTTGCGGGTAGGGCAAGGGCAAGAATGAATGAACGAAATGCAGCGTAGCGAAATGCAGTGAAAGAATGGCTTGCGCTTGCTTGGGTAAAAAAATGCGTGGTGGTGTGACTGTAAGGAGTGCAGCTTGCGGAACGACTGCAAGGAACACGACCACAACCGCTAAAAAGGGTGAGGCAAAAAACGAAACGGAACAATGCAAAAATCGTGACAGCCCGATTAGCCCGAGCGACCCGCAGGCGAGCACAACAATAAGTGGCGGTTGCCCCCTTTTTGAAAATGAATGAGTGAAGCGAATACCTTATCGGGGTTTGGGGGCAAGAGTAGCCACGAATGAGGATTGAGCGCGCGTGTGAAGCAAAACAAGCAGACGCCTATTGTGAGCACCTACTGGAGCACAACAATAGAGTGTGGCTGCGGTAGCTGTCAAGGGCGACCGCAGGGAGTTTTATATACCCTTGCAGCTATGTTTTTGCGCAACAAAGCAAACGATTGACGAATACCGCTTTACCTGCGTTGTTTTAGGTGCAGAGGCACTTTTAAATGATTTATTCCAAATTCATTTTTAAATTTATTCCTTTCTGAAAGTCGATATTCTTATGCCTGCTTTTTCTGGCTTAGAATCTTTAATGTATTTTTTAATTTTCAATGCACTTGCAAAACTTGTATTTATTGCACTTTGAGGAAGTAAAGGTCTTTTTCCATTCTCGGCAATACTTGAATATGGTTCAGGGAAAAATTGTAAAATTTCTGTAATATCGTCCTTTTCAAATCTATGGTTTGTAACATTGAATAGTGCTATTTTATCTTCGACCGATTTTTTTGAGTTAGTGAAAATAGCTTTTAAAATCTCCTTATCCCAATCATTAGAGTTAGTGTTATTTACCAAACCACCAAGTAAACCTAAAATTTCAGCATTTGCAATTATATTTTCATTGTCGTAAGCAGTAATGATTGAGTGTTTCTCTTTTGTTGATAATATTGAAGATCTCAGTAGTTTTATAATGTCATCATCATCAAATTCGAGGTTATCAATCACATCTGATAATTCTTGTTTTCGTTTTTCGATTAAAGTAGTGTGCAGATTTATGAAGTCTTCTCGAAGTCTATTATAATTTTCTATAGTTAATCCCAATTTGTTATTCTCAATTAATAGGCTTACTTTTTTTACTGATAAACTCGTAAAATTTAGGTCGGTATAATAATAGGGCACCGATTTGAGTAGCAACACATAAGATTCATTATTAATTTCTTCATTCAGTAGTATTACTTTTGAAATCTTTTTTGTAACACTTTCATCGGGTTCTTTTGGAATCTGCCGTTTTGAAAGAATTTCTGCGTTTTCGACATTGTTCAAAAATGCTACAAGATATTCTGGTATTGCATCCCCCTCTAAATTATTAAAATTAGTGATTGCATTTTTCCATGTTGGTATAACCTTCAAATTTTGTAACAGCATATTCTCTATTTCGGCATCATCTATCTTCTCCAAATCAGATATTTTCGTTTCTGTCTTTTGAATTATAGCTATTTTCTCTTTTTCTGTAAGGGTACCATTATTCAATAGTTTTATCAACCATAATTCATCCTCTTTTGTGTTATCTTCTAATTTCAGATAAACATTGGTAATATAATCTTTTATATTCGTTTCAATATATTTTGCAAGGTTAGAGCAATTTGAATTGTTGATTGCATAATAATTTCGTGTGTCAAAATCTACTTGATTAAAATTCCCTCTTTTTTGCATGAAAATTTTCAGCAAATCGACTGTGATTGTATAATGATTGTTTTCATAAACATAATTAAGTGTGCTTTCTGATATATTTTGAGTGGTAAAATCATATTTGAATTTAATATCAAAAGTCTTTAATGTATCAATAATTTTTGCTTCATCAGAAATCAAGTCAAAGAAATTATAGTTGCCATTTGGATTATCTGATATTGCCACAGGTAAAAATGAATCTTTAGAGATTTCCTTTATATCGTTAATATCGGCGTTTTCAATAATGAGTTTTAAATACTGTGCTAATTTTTTATCAATAATACCACTTGCTCTATACATGAAATCAAAAATATTTATTTGATAATGATATAACTCTTTCATAAAGAGTTGAGGATTGTTTCCATTATCAACATATCCATCAATGAACTTTACAGATTTATCGGTTTCGTTTTTTAAAATGCCGAAGATTGCGTCTTTTTGTTTATTATATTTGTTGTTTATAAGAATAAAATCAACCAATTTGTAATTAAGAATATACTCTTTTTTGAAATCATCAATGTGTATTTTCTTAATTAAGTTTTCAATTCTATCAAGACTGTGATTGAAATCTGTATTAATTTGAGATTTTACATTCAATAAAAATGCATGGTCATTTTTCGAAAGGCTTCCTTCATGGAATAAAGAAATATAATCTAAATAATCTTCATCAATATAGCCATTGTATAACAACAAATTAATTAGCTTCTGTTTGTTGTCCGTGATTTCAATAGATACTTTTTTATCGGAGAGTAATTTTCCTATTTTTTCACGTCTCAACTCATTTTTTTTCTGCTCCAACAAATTTATTTGTTGTTTCAATTCTTGAATTTTACCATTATTCCAATTTTTTATTTGGAGTTCTCGCTGTTCATAAGAATGTTCTGAATCGACTTTCTTTTCAATATCAGAAAAATTTATATTCTGCCGTGTTCTTCCTATACTTGGACCTCCAAAAAATATTGTGTCACTTCCAATTAAATGCGGAAAAACAGAATCTTCCAATACTTGGCTAAAATCATAATTGTTGCTATTCAAATGAAAATAGGTTATTTTATATGCAGTATTTATCACTATAAGGTATTGCAAAATATATAAAGAGCGTAGTTCTTTCAAATTTTTTATACTTAATTCGTTTAATCTCTTTATCTCATCCTTATGTTTAGCAATTTCTTTGTCAATTTCATCAGATTGCAGTTTGATATATTCCTGTTTTTTGTTGATTGTTCTGTATAAATCGCCTTCGTAATTGCTTAATTTGACAAAATCGCAAGGACAAATATTTTTGTAAACAACGATAGATAACAATTTGTCTATATTCAGCTTATTGCTAAGCAATTGCTTATAGATTTGAAATTCATTGACAATGTTATACAACACTCTCATCTCGTCAATAAAAAGTGAAATGTCATCAATCAAACTATCAGAGATATTTTCAGCAATAGATTTTATCTCCTTTTGTAGTATTTCATTTGAATTTGAGGAATTTATGAATGGAATAACGGGAATGATAAAATCGAAAAACTTCGTTCTGTCTTTGTCTGAAAACATCTCATCGCGAATAGCGTAAATAAAAACTACACTTTTATTGATTTTCTTTGAATTGTTGATAAGTAGATTTATTTCGCGAAGTTTTGTGAAAATTTCTGTTTCTTGAAATCTGTCTAAATCTTCAATGACAACCACATTGTACGGAGTAGCTTCAAAGAAGTATAGAATCTCCTCCAAGTTATGATTTAATACAGACTTATTTATACTGTCACTAATTTCGATTTCCGCATTATTTATATTTAATTTCCTGATTTTCAGATTATGAAATATCCGAACTGATTTAAGAGCAATTATGAAAATACCAATAATGCTAATAATTAACGATATGTAATGAGTCGCTAATTTAGCTTTTTCTGAAATGTCTATATTTGGAAAAATAGAAGATAGCAACGAGGGTTTAAGCAAAAGAATGAAAGATAAAATCAGTACAAGAAAGCCAAATGCGAAGAGTAATAACTTTCTCCATGAAAAACTCGTGATTTTTTTAAGTCGAGAATCTGGTAGTTTTTGGTCTTTTTCTCGATAAAATAATTGCTGAAGAATGCTTAATTCTATCAATCTCTGCAAATCTTCGCCCTCTGTCTTATCCTCAATTTCTTTTTCTTCTTTAAATGTAGCCAAAGAGATATTCAGAAAATGCAACTCCTTATTGGAATTCTTTTTTTGAAATGATTGAAGTATACTACTTTTACCAGAACCATAAGAACCTGTTAAAGCAATGTTTTTGATATTTTTTACTTTTCGATTAGCTAATGCCCAACTTAAAGCATCAAAATAATTCTGCCCATCTTTAATTTCATCAGTTGGAGCTAATGAGTAAAAGTTAACCGCCGACAATTCATTATTTTTACAGAATTGCTTTTGAAACCATTTTGAAACCGCAAGCCAAATATCACATAATTTCTTTTTCATCCCTTTATCTTAATATCTATTCTGAATCTCTAAAAAACAATTAACTATCTACTTAAAATTTCACAAAGCGGTATTACCATCCTCAATTCTTCAATTTTATTTGAAATAATACATTTGTATATTCTTGTTTGACAAAAATACAACATTTATTAAAATAAATTCTTTTTATCAATAGATACTTATTGACATTTAATGAGTTGTATGTTCAATTACTCTCTTTTTACTCTCTTTCGTATAACTACAATATGTTTGTTTATCAAAAAAATGCGTTTAGAAATAAGGCAATTAAGGGTTAAAACGATATTCCCAATACGCCACTTGTGGGGATATTGGGGATATTGGGGATTTGGGGCAAATGGGGGATTTCATTTAGGTTCGGATTACTCGGTATTTATCGTGTGCGAAATGGCTTATTAAGCCGTTTTGCACAAAGCGGGCAATGTGTTTTTCGGCGGTTTTGTCGGGAATGTTGAGCTTTTTTGCAGTAGCAAGGTAGTCTTTGCGGGAAAATTCGGGCGGTAATGTTTCTAAAAATTGTTGTTTTTGGTTGGGTTGCTTGGGTTTTTCGGTTTCGGTGGGTAGTGTTTCGTAGATTCTGGCGGCGTGTTGAATGAGGATTTTAACCAATTCCAACGCTGTACTGAAATCGGTATTATCGCAAATCATCGGACTTGTTATGTGTCCTGTTTCCATAATTCGCAGGGCGGTTAGTATCATGGCGATACGGAATGTTATTAATCCTAAACGGCGCACAGTTGCCAAATAATCGACACCGCATAGATACAAGTATTGGTTTTGAGCCTGCGAAAAATAGGCGTTGAATGCTTGTTGCTGCGTTGCCGTAAGGCAAAAGCGCAACGGCTCGGATTGTTGTTGTAAGGTTTTGTAAAAATCGAAAAACTGATTGCCTAAATGACGGAAATAGTCGTCGAGGGTTTGGCTGTCGTCGCCTGCAAATACATCTTTCCATACGGGCAGGATATTCATGTAATAGAATATGAAACGGCTGAATAAGCCGTTTTCGGCATTGGGGATTAACGCCGAAACTTGTTTCGGTGTTCCTGAAAGCAACGCCGAAAGGCGGGGCGTTTCGAGTTCGACAAATTCGCGGTCTTTTCGGCGGTTGTATGATATTATTTCGTGGTGAAAGGCTTTGCGGAAACCATCGGAATAGTTGCCGTGTTCGGATTTGAATGTTTGTGCGAGAGTGTCGCCTTCTGTTTCAAAAATCAATCCTATGCCTTTGTTGTCGTTGAGGATTTGAAACAAGCCTGTTGCGCTGTTATTGGCAGGTATGATTAACATTTTGAGTGGTGGTTCCTGCGGGCGTTCCATGTCGGTTTTGTCTTTTGTCATGGTGTATTCGGTTAGTTGGCGTTGGTATTCTTGCTGTTCGGCTTTTGATTGTTCGCGCAATGCTCGGTG
>JALNXP010000081.1 GCA_023230285.1 Bacteroidales bacterium
TCAAGATGCTATAACTTTAACTTTAAAGAATGCCATAAAAAACAATCAACTTGCACAAGCGTTTCTTTTTTGTGGTCCGCGTGGCGTTGGCAAGACTACCTGTGCAAGAATTTTGGCTAAGACGATAAATTGTATGAATATCAAAGACAATTACGAAGCCTGCGATGAGTGTGAGTCTTGTAAATCTTTCAATCAAAATGCTTCTTTCAACATCCATGAATTAGATGCAGCATCCAACAACTCTGTTGCCGACATCAGAAATCTTGTCGACCAAGTAAGAATACCGCCGCAAGTCGGAAAATATAAGATATATATTATAGATGAGGTTCACATGCTGTCTCAAGCTGCATTTAATGCTTTTCTGAAAACTTTGGAAGAACCGCCAGCTTATGCGAAGTTCATACTTGCAACTACAGAAAAAAACAAAATTATCCCAACAATATTGTCACGCTGTCAAGTGTTTGATTTTAAGAGAATTACAATTGAAGACATCGTCAAGCATCTTGTATATGTTGCTCAATCAGAAGGTATTGAAGCCGAAGTACAGGCTCTGCATACCATCGCCCAGAAATCAGACGGAGGAATGCGCGATGCTCTCAGCTTATTCGACCAATTGGTGTCCTTCTCCGGAAAAAATCTTACCTATAAGAAAGTTATCGAAAGTTTAAATATTCTCGACTATGAATATTATTTTAAAATGATTGATTATATACTCGCAGGCGACACAAAGAATATTCTGCTTACAATAAATACAATCTTTGACAATGGTTTTGAAGGCTCACATTTTATCATCGGATTTAATGAGCATTTACGCAGCTTGCTCGTAAGTAAAGATTCCGGAACTATAACATTGCTTAACGTTAGCGAAAATATCAAAAACAGATATGTACAACAAGCCGCAAAATGTTCTATGTCTTTTCTTGTTCAAGCAATTAACATCATCAACAAATGTGACATCGACTACAAATTAAGCAGCAACAAACAACTGTTAGTCGAAGTTGCGCTGCTTAATATCCAACAACTGACAGACGAAAAAAAAAAGCCTGACATAAGCGACAACAAGAGCATTACAGTTGAAAAAGTTGTCATTCAGCAGCCCGCTGCAAATATGACTTCTACCCCATCGCCCGCTGTTGAAAAAACTTCTTTAAAAAACAAGACGAATGAGACTGAAGTTATACAGAATACTGCTTCAACCAATGAAACAATTATTCATAAACGACAAACCGGCAAAGGAGTTATAAAACATCCTACCATGGTAAGGTTGTCAGCATTAAAAGAAGATACATTATTAGCTGAAGAAGAAGCCAATAAGCCGCAACCGCCATCTGCATTACGGTCAAAACATTTTACCATTGATGATGTTAATGAAGTGGTGAAAAAATATATCCGGAATATTGATGGAAGCAAGATACACTTATCAAATGTATTACAAACATCGATAGTAAGTTTGCAAGAAGACGATATTGTAGAATTTCAAGTAACTAACGGTGTCAGTGAGCAAGAAATTAAAGATAATAAATTGGATATAGCTTGTTTTTTAAGAGACACTTTAGAAAACGACTCTATCAACATTTCCACAAAAGTTAATGAAATACCTTTTGAGAAGAAAGCATACACAGATAAAGAGAAATTTCAAAAACTTTTAGACAAAAATCCGGATTTGCTATATCTCAGGAGTAAGCTCAAATTAGAGATAGAGTTTTAATCAAATTTTCATTTCACTGATAGAATTGCATCTAACCATTTTATGGTAAACTTCTTCGCTATCAGGAAAAAACTTCTTAAAATATATCCAATATACTTTTAAGCGAGAAACATTATCTCTCTCCTCACATTCTTCCAAACTATCTATCAAATCGTAATAGAAATTTCTAAATTTATCGAAATAGAAATTGTAATCAAGACTATGATTTGCTTTAAAAGCCTCCACCAAGAAAGGACAAGCCACCAGCCCTCTTCCTATCATGTAATTTGTGATATTCGGGAAGCGTAACGTTTTATCGATAAAAGTATCATAATCAACTATGTCGCCATTATAAGTAACAGGTATTGAAGTCATTTTCATTACTTTTTCAAACTCTGTGAGGTTGATTTCGCCGGCATATCTGTCGATAGCAAGTCGTGGGTGAATAATAAGCTCATGCAAAGGATAATTATTCAATACGGCAATAACATCATAAGCATCTTCATAACTATTTAGCCCCAATCTGATTTTTACCGAAAATTTCAGATTGTTGACTTTAAAAACTTCGTCTAAAATACTTTTAATTTTATCAGGATACGGCAGCAGTCCGCTACCTCTCATTTTTTTTGTAATTTGCGGCATTGGACAACCAAGATTTAAGTTCACGTGATTAAAGCCATTATCACGAAACATGGCAGAAATTCTGGCAATTGCAGGCGGATAATTACCAATTATTTGTGGAATTACCTCATAATCAACTTTGTTTAGTAGTTCATCTAAAGTAAAGATATTTGAATAACGGGAAAATTTGTCGGCAGAGACCTCAGTAACAGAGACAAAAGGCAGGAAACAAGCAGAGATGCCATTAAAATTTCGTGTCAAAGCTGTTCTAAACTCTTTACCTGTTATACCTCTCAGCGGAGCGAGGGAAAATGAATATTTATTTATATCTATTCTACTGTTATTCAACTTTTTTCCCTTTCACATACTTTTCTTCCGAAATCAAATTTCCTGTTTCGTCATAATATTTCCATACTCCATCACGTACATCATCAGCATAATAACCTTCTACACACAACTGTCTGTTTGGGTGAAACAGTTTATATCCACCAGCTAATTTATCATTAGTATAAAATCCGGCAGCTTTAAGATTTCCGGAAGAATAGTATTCTTTCCACAGACCATCTTTATTTCCGTTTTTCCATTCATAAACTCCGCTGATTTTACCGTTTGCATAATACATTGAACTTTCACCGTTTTTCAAATCATTAAGATAAGTTTCACGAGATTTAAGCACGCCACTATTATCATAAAATGTCCATATACTATCGCGTTTTTTTTCAAAATATTTACCTTCAGCAATCAATGTCCGCCCATTTTCGCCGAACAATTTGCAATACATAACAGATAAATCTGCATTATGGGTTCTGATAATTTTGATTTTTCCGGTTTCAAAAAAAACGGTATCACAGAGCATTTCAGTATTATGTGTCTGACATTCAATCAATTGACACAAAAACAAAGTTAAAAACAATGATAATAAAAACTTTTTCATAATAGACAAACGAATTTACAAAATTAATTATTTTTGTAAATTATAAAAATAAGATATGGGAAATTTTGTTCAATCGAAGTTGGTTCAAAAAGCTGTTGATGAATTATCAAGTTTACCGACAATTGGAACACGGTCGGCACTACGTTTGGCATTATATATTTTAAAGCAAGATAAAAATTATGCAAAAGCATTATCGGAGGCGATACAAGACATGCGTGACAACATAAAATATTGCAGGGTTTGTCATAATATTTCCGATGATGATATATGTAATATATGTGCAAATACTAAAAGGAATCATAACATAGTATGTATTGTTGAAGATGTAACAGATGTTTTAGCGATAGAAAACACGGCACAATACAATGGTGTTTATCATGTTTTAGGAGGTGTCATATCACCCATTAATGGCATTGGCATCAACGACTTAAACATTTCATCATTATTAAACAGAGTTGAAACCGACAAGATACAAGAAGCAATCATTGCGTTACCAACTTCGGTAGAAGGAGATACGACAGCCTTATATCTTTACAAAAAGCTATCCGAATATAAAAACATAGAAATCACTACAATAGCACGCGGTGTAGCTTTTGGTTACGACCTTGAATATACAGACCAAATCACCTTAGGACGTTCAATTATCAACAGGATACCTTATCAATATCAAATATCATCAAAGAGTTCCAATTGATTATTCGTCACATAAGACTCCACGGAAGGAGCATCGGAATAACATTCTATGTACTTAGCTATCGAACGCTTAACAAGTTTTATCGGCGTTGTATGCCTATATCTGCAATAATTTTGTAATGATTTATACTGTCGTGCCGATAATTTAAAGGCAATTGTTTTATATGGCTTCCTTCTCTTTTTTCTCATAAAGCATTGATTATACGATTATTACACAATTACAATTTAGTAAGAACAATTATTATTTTCGAGTTTGTAAATGTAAGAACTATTTTTAATAAAATCTAATATTGTCACAAAAAAAATATCAGAACCGTTACGAACAATTTTTCCGGGCATAATTTTTTCCAATTTTGGTTTGATTACGATTTATTTTAGAATTTATACTATCTTTGCAGTTTGATATAATTATATAGTTATAAATACTTTTTGATGAAAAATTACAAACATTTAAACAACATTATAGGTTGGACAGTTTTTGCGATAGCGACTGTTACCTATTTTTGTACATTAGAGCCTACTGCGAGTTGGTGGGATTGTGGAGAGTACATAGCAACTGCATCAAAATTACAAGTTGGGCATCCACCGGGAGCACCAACATTTCAACTAATTGGCAGATTTTTTTCACTCTTTGCTTTCGGCAACGTAGAACACATCGCAATGATGGTGAATGTGATGTCTGCATTATGTAGCAGTTTCACTATTTTATTTTTGTTTTGGTCTATTACCATGCTTGCAAAAAACATCATAGCGCCAAAAACAGATTTGAATTTAAAAGAAAACGGCTCTAAAAAATGGATGATATTAGTTGCCGGCATCATTGGTGCTTTAGCGTATACATTTTCCGACACCTTTTGGTTTTCCGCCGTTGAAGGAGAGGTTTACGCCATGTCTTCGTTATGTACAGCCATAGTATTTTGGGCAATATTAAAATGGAACGAAGAGAAAGACGACAGATACGGTTTAAGATGGTTAATTTTTATATCATACGTTATTGGCTTATCCATAGGCGTTCATCTACTTAACTTATTGGCTATCACAGCAATATCTTTAGTAGTTTATTATAAGAAGTATAAACCGCGTACTAAAGGAGTGATTGTAACAATACTACTTTCTTTCGTTATCATAGCTGCAGTTTTATACATTATTATTCCTCTGGTTGTGAAGTTAGCCGGAGCATTTGAATTGTTCTTTGTCAACACTATAGGAATGCCGTTTAATTCGGGGACGATAATATACTTTATTCTTTTAATCGGGCTTATTGTACTATGCTGGTATCTTACTATAAAACGCAACTCCGTATTATGGAACACTGTGATAATGAGTTTTGTATTTCTTTTAATAGGATATTCAACATTTTTCATTCTTGTAGTTCGTGCTAACACCAACACGCCAATAAACGAAGGTTGTCCTTCTGATGCCATAAGTTTATTGTCGTATCTGAATCGTGAGCAATATGGAGCTACTCCTGTTGTATACGGACCATATTACAATGCTCCTATAGATGATTTTGTTGATGGTTCTCCAACTTATGTAAAAGACAAAGAAAGCGGTAAATATTTGCAAACAGACACAGGTAAAAGCAGCAAGCCGCATTATGACAAAGACATGAGTACTATTTTTCCGAGGATGTGGAACAACACCAAAGACACATATTCTGATGCTTACAAGCAGTGGGGAAAAATCAAGGGTACTCCTATGAAAATACAACAACCTGACGGCTCTACCGAGTTGATATACTGCCCTACTTTTGGCGAAAATCTGAGATTTTTCTTCTCTTATCAGATAAATCACATGTATTTACGTTATTTCTTCTGGAATTTTGTAGGAAGACAAAACGACATTGAGAGCTATGGAGGATTAGAGAGTGGCAACTGGAAATCGGGCATTAAATTCATTGATGAGGCACGTCTCGGAAATCAAGACTTACCGGACAGCATGAAAAATCCTGCCAACAACAGTTTTTATTTTTTACCGCTGATATTAGGTTTATTAGGATTATTTTATCAATTTAAATGCGATTCCAAAAACGGCTTAGTCGTGTTATCCTTATTTTTAATGACAGGGCTTGCCATCATAGTTTATCTTAACCAGACACCATTTCAGCCAAGAGAAAGAGATTATGCTTATGCCGGCTCTTTTTATGCCTTTGCCATCTGGATTGGCTTAGGCGTTTTAAGCATTATCAATTTACTTACTAAATTGATAAAGAATGAAAAAATTGCCACTGTAATTTCTTTCATAATATGTTTATTGGCGGTTCCCACTATAATGGCAAAAGAAGGTTGGGACGACCACAACCGTCATGGTAAATATGCAGCCTGCGATGGAGGCAAAAATTACCTTATCGGTTGTCTTCCCAATTCTGTTTTGATAACCAATGGTGATAACGACACCTTCCCGCTTTGGTACGTACAGGAAGTTGAAGGGTTCAGAACGGACATCAGAGTTACCAACTTCATGTTATCTTCAAGTGATTGGTATGCTGCACAAATGATGCGCAAAGTTTATAATTCCGATACTTTACCGCTGACACTTGATAAAAAGGATTATTACAAAGGTGTTAATGAATATTTGCGATACCATGACAGAGGTATTAAATCAGCCGTTGACATTACCGAATTTATAAAATTATTGGCTAATGACAGATTTTTGATGTCTACTCAAGATGGTAAAAAAATCAACACTTTTCCATGTAAAACCTTTAAATTAAAAGTTGACAAAGAAAAAGTACTTGCCAACGGCATAGTTCCACCTGAATGGGCAGACAGAATAGTAGATGAAATAGAATGGACAATAACACCTAACATCTTGTACAAGAATGATTTATTGTTTCTTGATTTTATTGCAAGTTTCAATTGGGACCGTCCTTTATACTTTACTAATCCGAGCATTGTCAAGGCTATATTTAACGTTGACAAATACTGTTATTTAGACGGTGATGTTTACAGATTTGTTCCTGTTGTTGTAAGAGACAACTACATCAACGGGTTAGGAGGTGTTGATGCAGACAGGTCGTATGATATTCTTGTCGACAAGGTACGCTGGGGCAATCTTAATGACCCGAAAGTGACCGTAGACAGAGAAAGTCAGCGGTCAAGTCCGATGGTAAAGCAACAATATTACAGACTTGCTTATGCTTTGCTCAATGCAGGCAAGCCTGATTCAGCAGCCATAGTAGCCGATAAGATGCTATATTTTTATCCGAATGACAAATTTCCGTACGACTATTACACATATCAGCTCATAGATGTGTATTCTGCTGCTAATCAAATGGATAAGGTTATTTCTCTTATAGAAACGATACACAAACGTTATTATGAAGAAATTGTATATTACTTATCATTAAAATCTCCATTCTATGAATATTATCAAGATGATGCCAAGAATGCAGCAGCTTTCATACGTGAGTTGGCAAATAAATGCGACAAGTATCAGCTCAAGGAATTAGGAGAGCAATATAATGCGGAGTCAGAAAGTTTTGTATCGATTTTATATGGTAAGCAATAAATTATAGCATAGCATATTTTTTGCCGGGAAGGCATTTAATAATCCCCTTCAACTCAAGGTCAAGCAAATCAAAAGCCAACCTGTTGATGGGGATTTTTAATTTATATGATATAGCATCCATATCACAAACAGATTCATTTTCCACAATATCGACAATAGTTTGTTGATGTTCAGTTAAGTCGAAAAACAGTTTTTTCTGCATACCTGATACAGCGAGCATTTTATCCCAATTCATATTTTCGATAATGTCGGCAGCCGAATGGACGACATAAGCTTTTTGTCTTTTAATGAGGTCATTACAGCCGGCAGAATAGATGTCGGTCACTCTGCCCGGTACAGCAAAGACATCTTTATTATAACTATGTGCAATATCAGCGGTAATTAGCGCACCACCCTTTTGAGCGGCTTCTATAATCAATATAGCATCAGAAAGTCCGGCAATTATACGGTTTCTTTTAGGAAAATTTTCTTTATTAGGCATGGTATCGGAAGGAAATTCCGTAATTAACGCTCCATTAGCTTCAATCTTTTTAGACAGTTCATAATTTGTATTAGGATAGATGGTAGAGAAGCCATGACCCAATACAGCAAAAGTTGGCAGACTATCCGACAAAGCAGATTTATGCGCCGCGGTATCAATGCCATAAGCCAGCCCGCTGACTATACCTATATTATACTCTTTCAATCCTGAAATTATATTTTCCGTCATCAGTCGCCCATAGTCAGTTGCATTTCTTGTACCTACAACTGCAAGCATTTTATCCATATTCGGTTCTTTATTCCCTTTCCAATAATATAGAATCGGGCTGTCAGCACATTGTTTCAAACGTTCCGGATATTCTTTATCTACGAATGAAGTAACTCGAATAGAATTTTTCATAACATAATTCACTTCTTTCTCAGCCATAGCGAAAGCCATCTTTGTGGATTTCAGAGAATTAGCCACACTGTCGCCTATTCCCGGAATAGCTTTTAGCACTTTTACATTCTCTTTAAAAACATCTTTTGCGTTTCCTATATGGACAAGTAATTTTTTACCTATACCTGTTCCAATATTGGATACAAACGTCAAAGCTATTAAATAATATACATCTTCATTCATAGTAAAATAATTTAGTTATATATTTATTATCCGAAAAACCGCAAAATGTCCGAAGTATTTTTGTATCTTCGCAAAAATTTTTCAGTATGATACTTGATTATATAGTTTGGAATTTTGAGCCTAAGATATTTCCGCATAGTTCGGTTCACATTGCGTGGTATGGATTATTATTTGCATTAGGCATATACTTAGCCTATCTCACTGTCAATTATACTTTTAAGAAAGAGAAGATACAAGCTGGACTTCTTGACAAGATATCGATATGGCTTATAGTTGCGTTAATAGTAGGAGCTCGGCTCGGACACTGTTTGTTTTATGAACCTGAGTATTATTTAAGCAATCCGTTACGGATATTAAAAACGTGGGAAGGTGGTTTGGCAAGTCACGGTGCAGCAATAGCATTGCCCATAGCCGTAATAATACTTGCACGCAAATACAAATTCAATCCTATTTGGTTTTTAGACAGGCTTGTCATTGGTGTAGCCATTGCCGGCGCATTAATCAGGTTAGGCAACTTCTGTAATTCGGAAATTTACGGAGT
>JALNXP010000082.1 GCA_023230285.1 Bacteroidales bacterium
GAAGAACAGAAAAAATATGTCGAAAATATCTTACAGCAAAATAAGAAAAAACAAAAAACTCCTATAATACGTCTGAATACCAAAAAGATATGGCTTGTAGCTTCTTCTGCCGCTGCTATAGCAGCTGTGATAATTCTTTTTATCCTTCTATCACCCGGCGAAACGCCCGGCGAAAATGGCAAAAGAGCGCAGACGGACGAAAAAAAGTTCGCTTCATCGGAAACATATTCCGACTTTATTAAGATGATTACACCGGATAAGTCAATTGCCTTTATCACGTTGCAAGATCACGGCAGCTTCAATTTTTCATGGGAAACAACAGCCGACACCGTAATGTTTATTTTAAATGATGCTGACGGCGAAAGTTTAATCAGAAAGAAAATGACAGACAATTCTTTTTGTGTCGATTTCGTTGATTATCAGGATAATGATAAATTCTTATGGTGTATTAAAGCTATTTATAATAGTGGCAAAGAAGGTATGCAATCGGGAACTATCAATATTGTAAAATAAATTTTATAAATAATGATAGATTTCTTTATCGTTTAGACTATTGTATTATATAAAACAAAATTATTAATCATTAAAATTTTATAGAGATGAAAAAAATTATGACAATTGCATTTACAACATTATTTATGTTAGTTTGCATAGTAGCAGTATCACAACCGAAAAACACCGAAAAATCGGACTGGAAGTTGGCTAAGAAGCAGGCAAAAATCTTCAAAAAAGAGGGTTATAAAGTTGATGGTTCCAAGCCTATGGAAAACATGCTGTACGACCATTACAGAAAACTTCATGCTTCTGAGAGCAATCAGGAGATACAGGGTGATGTAATAGGACAAACCTCGGTTAAGACAATAAACCAAGCTCAACAATGGTCGATGACAAATGCAGCAATTAAATATTCCAAGCAAGATCGCATATTTCTCAGAGGTCGTATTGCTGCCGAATTTGGTGCCGGTGTTGCAGAACACCCGTCAATGGATAATTTTTATGAAGCTTATGAGGGTCTGGTGCAGAAAGAAATTAGGGGCGAAGTAAAAAAGACTGTGGGAATGTATAAGGAGAAAAAAGAGGGCGGCATCGATTATAAGGGCTTCTATATTGTAGATGAAGAAGGTGCTTCAAATGCCAGAATTAAAGCTTTGGAAATGGCTTTCAAAGAATCGGAAGTGGCTCGTGAAAATGCTGAGAAAATCAGCGAATTTGTACAGAAAGGGTTCGAAATTTCAGATAAATAAAGGATGTATCCGCGGGAGAAACTATGCAGTTGATGATGGTTTCTCCCTGCTTTTATTGTCAATAAGCACAAATAAAATGAGACAAATAAAAATTATATTATCTATATTGCTGATATTAAGCACCATTACAGCCTTCCCGCAGAAGGATAAATTCGTTAAGGTGAAAAATGTAAGAGGTGAATTTGCCGCAACAAAAGATTCCGAGGTTTCAATAAAACAAGCCTACGAAAATGCTCTGCTAAATGCCATGAAAAATGCTTTGGGGCAAGTTTGCGGACATAAAGTTTCTATACAGGAGATGATAGAATCCGGAACAGTAGGAGAATTTTATTCAAGTGTGGCAACAAACAGAACCGAAGGCGAAATCGTCAACCGTGAAATTGTCGAGAGCGGTGCCGGCATCAACCCTGCCAGAAATTCCGAGTTGGTGTTCTATTATGTGATTAATGCCGAAGTCAAAAAAAACGGCATCGAGCCGGACCCCGATTTTGTGCATGAAGTCGCCGGCATTAAAAATATATATAACAGCAATGAAAATATTGAATTTGATATTACTCCGCAAAGAAATACTTATCTTAAGGTGTTTTTGATGGAAGATGCCGACAAAGGCTATATGATTTATCCCAAAGGTGATGAGATGCCCGAATTGCTGCCGGCTAAAATTACTCAACATCTTCCTAAATCGACTAACCTTGTCGTTAATAAAGGTGCTGATGCGCCGGTGGAAAAAAACTTGTTAGTCTTTGTATTTACAAAAGAAGAACGACCATTTTATCATGAAACCATATCACGACAGGAAATAGAGCAATATATTGCCAAAATACCGAATGATAAAAAATTCGTTTATTACAGACTTTTTGAAATTAGAGAATAATTAATGTAAAGCATATTTGAGATGAGGAAACTTTTACTGTTTTTTAGTTTAATTTTAGCGTTTATCTGTGCCAAATCACAATCGGAGGCTCTAACGCCGGCGGGAAGTTTGAATATAACTAAAGAAGTTAAGCCGCCGATACTTAATTTAGTGTCGGCAGTCTCTTTTGTCGAACCTTCCGGCAATAACGCTATTGATGCAGACGAAAGATGCAAAATAATCTTTACCGTGAAAAATTCCGGCATGGGTGACGGCATAGGTTTATCAGGCAAAATTAATGCAACCGGCTCTACAGCCGGTCTCTCGTATTCAGGCTTTTCTATACCGACAATAAAAGTCGGGACAACAACTACTATTGAATTTCCGATAACTTCAAATATGGATACTGAAGACGGCACTGCCGAGTTTGTTGTTGAAATTACAGAGCCTAACGGCTTCGGATTAGATAAACAGTATCTGAACGTGTCTACGCGAAAGTTCGTCTCCCCAATGCTCGAAATTGTCGACTACTCTGTTACCGGCAACAACGCCGGCGTGTTAGAGAAAAAATCTCCCTTCGACTTACAACTGTTGCTGCAAAATACCCAATACGGCTTGGCGGAAAATATTGAAATGACTATTAACGTTCCTGCCGGCGTGTTTATCCTCTCCGGAAACGAAACTACTTCTTTCGAATTTATGAAAGCCGGCGAACAGCAATCTGTTGTGTGCCAGATAATTGTGAGCGACAAGTTTACACAGGACAACATCCCGATAAAAGTTTCAATATCCGAAAAATATGGTAAATACTCTAAGAATAAAGATATAAACCTGAAAATAAACCAACAATTAGCTGCCGGCAAGATAGACGTGAAACCGGTTGTCGAAAATAATAAACCCGACATTGTCATCGGCTCGCTTACTTCCGATGTGGATAAAAATATTCCTGTTAATAATAGTAAAACCCCGAACCGCTTTGCTCTGATTTTTGGAAATGAAGACTATCACAGCTATCAACGTACACTGAACTCTGAAGCTGATGTGGCGTTTGCCATAAATGATGCCTCCGTTTTCAAAGAATATTGTGTCAATGCTTTAGGCGTTGAAGAACGCAATGTTACACTTATCACTAATGCTACAGTCGGAGCTATGAGCCGCGCTATAGAAACTACATGCAAACTACTGAAACAAAAGGGTAGTAACGCCGAACTCATTTTCTATTACGCCGGTCACGGCTTCCCGGACGAAGTTACAAAAGAACCTTACATTATCCCTGTTGATGTGTCGGCTGCCAATCTTAGCGCCAGCATTAAACTCTACGACTTGTACGCTATGTTATCCAACACCGGCGCCGGCAAAATTACCATCTTTATGGATGCCTGCTTTAGCGGCGGCGGACGCGAAGCAGGACCGTTAGCCGTCAGAGGAGTGAAAGTGGAACCTAAAAAAGAAACTCTGAATGGAAATATCGTGGTGTTTTCCGCTACTAAAAATGACCAAACCGCACTGCCTTACGATAAACAGCAGCACGGCATGTTCACCTATTTCCTTCTGAAAAAATTACAACAATCTAGTACACAATGCTCATATCAAGACCTTTATGAATTTATTAATGATGGAGTCTCGGAATATAGTCTTCGTGTTCATAGCAAAGACCAAAATCCGGAAATCAACGCCGCTCAGAACGTCTTAGGAATGTGGAATGATTGGCACTTTTGAAATTAGTGGTTAGTGATTAGTTAGGACGTGTTGCATACGCCATTGTTTAACAATTCAAAACCGAATAAAATAAACATCAGCTAAATTGCCGATTAAATATATAACAAATGAAAAAATTATTATTGATATTGACATTATTTTTAACATCTGCGACAGCTTCTATTGCTCAAAACGTTACCAACGCACGTTTCTCGCAAGAAGGAAAGCAGGTGCTTATCAGCTATTATTTGGATACTCCCGCTGATATAGACATTTACCTATCTGAAGATGGCGGCAGAACTTTCGGCGATGCTTTGCAGTATGTAAGTGGTGACGTAGGCAGCAATGTCTCTGCCGGCAACAATACCGCTGTTTGGGACGTTCTCGCCGAGCGCGACAAGATGCAAAGTAATAATGTGGTTTTTAAGATAAGTGCTGCCTCCGGTGTAAAACGCTTTACCGTAAACGGCGTAACTTTTGATATGATGCCTGTTCAAGGCGGTACTTTTACCATGGGCTGCACCTCCGAACAGGGCGAAGATTGCTACGATAATGAACGACCGGCGCATAGAGTTACCCTAAGCAGCTTTTATATCGGGAAATTTGAGGTGACACAAGCGTTATGGAAGGCTGTTATGGGCAGTAATCCAAGTTCTTCTGAAGGTGATGATTTGCCGGTAGAAAAAGTTAGTTGGAACGATTGTCAGAAGTTTATCCGTAAATTGAATGCCAAAACCGGCAAAACTTTCCGCCTGCCGACCGAAGCTGAGTGGGAGTATGCAGCGCGTGGCGGCAATAAAAGTAATGATTATAAATACAGCGGTAGTAACAGAATAGGCAATATTCTCCGTGTCAATCCGTGTTCCATCGTAAACTCCGTGTCAATCCGTGTCCCATCGTAAACATTAAATAATTACACAATTCTCCAATCACCGGAAAATCTAAATTAAATTAACCAAAAATTTCAGTAAAAAGTATAATAAATGATAGATTTATTGTATCTTCGCACTATCTTTTATTATAAAGTGATTTGTTAATTTAGTAATTATGATTGAGCGTAAGTTTACCATTAGAAAAAAAATAAAAGCAGTTAAGAAAAATGTTTTTGAAAGAAAATCGAAATATCTTTCTAAATATTTAGTTTATAGTATAATTCTGTTTACTGTCTTCTCTTCTGTCACCGTGTTTGCACAAGATGCCGGCTTGTTGAAAGAAGTAGAAGCGATTAAGGCTGATGATAATTATTTGTATGGCGAGGCAAAAGGTGAAACCTTAGAAGAAGCTTATGATTATGCCCTGAGATTTCTCGTAAGCCAAATTTCTTTAGTCGTTAAAAGTGAATTTAATGTGCTGACAGAACATATCATGGATAAAGATGGCGCAACAACAAACGAGAAGGTTGAGTCGGTGGTAAATACTTATTCTCAAGCAACACTTAATAATTTACAGCAGATAGTGCTTTCTCAAGAACCTAATGCTCACGTTTTTAGATATATTCGTAAAGATGAAATAGCGAAAATATTTGAAAGTCGAAAAGAAAAAGTGTTAAGCTATATCGAATTGGCGGAAAAAGCAGAGAAAAAATTAAAAATATCTGATGCGTTGCAGTATTATTATTGGGGATTGATGTTGGCAAGTTCTTTGCCTTATGGAGAAAATATGAAATATTATGATAAAACATCAGGAAAAGATTTTTTAATGTCTATCTGGCTTAAAGATAAAATTAATGAAATTCTTTCAGATATTGAAATTGAACTTCAATCGGCTCAAAAAAAAGAAACATATTTTATACAGAATTTAAAAATCACATATCATAAACAACCTGTTTCTAATTTTACTTTTTCGTATTTTGACGGTCGTAATTGGATAGATTATAATTGTGCAAAAGATGGTCGAGCAGCAATAGACCTTCGTACTCTAAATGACAACTTTAACGTTAAGGCAGAATATCAATTCAAATCGGAAGCTAAAAAAATGGATTTTGAACTAAACTCGGTAATGGATGCTATAGGCGTATTACCTTTTCCAAAATCCAAAATTGAAGTGCCAAAACAAGAAGAAGCTGTCGAAGTCGCCGAAGTAAAGCAGGGAGAAGTGTTGATAAATAAAGTGGAAGACATCTTGCCTTGTGCTGATAATAATAAATCGACATAGGAAAATTCTTTTGAGGTTAAAGAGACAGAACCTTATATCAACATAATGCGACAAATTGAAAATTCAATTAAAACTCGCGATTTTGCAAGTGTTATGCCTTTATTTACAACCGAAGGTTATTTGATGTTTAATAAACTTGTGAATTATGGCAACGCTACAATAATTAATCAGCCGGAATATACTATGATTAGGTATGACAGCGTGGTGATGTGCAAAAGTATTCCAATGCAATTCAAATTTAAAAATAATAAAACTTTTGTGGAAGATATAGTCTTTAGGTTTAATCCTGAATCAAAAATAGAATCTGTCGCTTTTACTTTGTCACAACAAGCTGAAGATGACATACTTAAAAAAGATAAATGGACTGAAAAATCGAGGTTGACATTGATAAATTTTTTAGAAAATTATCAAACAGCTTATGCACTTAAACGTGCTGATTATATAGAAAGCATTTTTTCGGAAGATGCTCTTATAATAGTAGGTACAGTCCTTGAGCCGGCTAAAGATTTAAAAGATTCTTTTGTAATGAAACAAAAAAATGCCGTGAAATATACCTCCTATACAAAGGAAACTTATATCAAACACCTGAAAACATCATTTGCATCAAAAGAATATATTAATTTGCATTTTTCTGATAACGAGATACTTAAAGCCGGAAGCAGAGAAATTTATGGTGTGCAAATCCAACAACAATATCTGTCCAATAATTATGGCGATAAGGGCTATTTGTTCTTATTGGTGGATTTAAGACAAGATACTCCTGTTATTCATATACGAACTTGGCAGCCGGATAAAGACCCTGATTTTGGATATTTTGACATAGATAGTTTCGATTTTTAAATACAATGACAAGGTATAATAATTAGCTTATGAATATTAGATTACTAAAAACAAGTAAAAATCATACTAAAGAATTAGATTTAATACGACATTTATCTTCTCTGCTTTTCCTGTTTCTGCTTTTCTCGACAACAGCTTTTTCGCAAATATCGGTTGTCAAGTTTGAAAAAACTAATTACCAATATGCACGTACCGACAAACGGCAGGATGTGAATAACAGAGATTGTGCAATGTTGATAATAGAGACTTCGTTGCAGAATTTGTCGTTTAGTCTGAGCGGTGGACAGGAAATGTGTTGTGACCCTATATATGAAACAGGACAAATAAAGTTGTATATTCCTCCGCAAGTTTCTCGTATTACAATTGCTCATAGTATTGCCGGCGTGCTTCGCGATTATAATTTTCCGGAACAAATTGAACCATTAAAAACTTATATAATGGTGCTTAAACATGCAACAATAACTACTGTTGTTGAAGAGGTACTTACACATAACTATGTGGAAATCACAGTCTCTCCTGCTGATGCTTTAGTATATTTAGATGATAAATTGCAAGTTACTGTTGATGGCGTTTTAACTGATAGATTGGAAATAGGCAAAAAATATAATTTGCGAGTAGAAGCACCATTGTATCATGCTCATACGGAAGAGATACAATCATCTTTGGAAACTACTGTTTATAAAACAATAAAACTTTCACCGGCATTCGGAACACTTGTAATTACTTCAACACCTGAAAACGGAGCTCAAGTTGTTATAGATGGAACCCCTGTAGGTAAAACGCCTTATACAAATAATAAAATAGCAAGCGGAACTCACCAAGTACAAGTGATAAAAGAGATGTTTCAGGCTTCTGTAACACAATCTGTAACGGTAAAAGACGGTGAAACAGAAAATGTTACAATAAATATGCAGCCTAATTTTGCAGAACCTGTTTTTAAAGTTGATAATAATGCCGAAATATGGATTAATGATGAGATGAAAGGAAAAGGAAGCTGGAGCGGACGTCTTATGACCGGTAATTATCTGATAGAGACACGTTTGCCATCGTATCGAGCTGCTAAAAAGTCGATAAATTTTGTGGCAGGCGATAAAAAGGAAATAATATTGGACCCGCCGACACCAATCTATGGTAAATTGGATATTTCTACAACACCTTCAGGTGCTACAATTTTTTTAAATGATAAAGAATATGGCAAAACTCCCAAAATAGATGCTAAAGTATTGATAGGCGAATATTCTATAAGATTGTCAAAATCCGGCTATGAAGAAAAAGAAAAAACGATAAAAGTAGAAGAAGGTCAGATGATAATCGTATCTGAGACATTGGAGAAAATAAAACAGAGTGCCATAGTTAACGCAACATCTTCCGGCAATGCTAATACAACTAATGTAAAAATAGACGAAGTTACAAGCGTAAAAACTTTTACCGTAAACGGCGTAACTTTTGATATGATGCCTGTTCAAGGCGGTACTTTTACCATGGGCTGCACCTCCGAACAGGGCAGCGACTGCTGTGGCAGTGAGAAACCTTCACACCGAGTAACCGTAAGCAGCTTTTATATCGGAAAATATGAGGTTACACAAAAATTGTGGGAAGCGGTGATGGGCAATAATCCAAGTGGTTTTAAAGGAGGCAATTTGCCGGTAGAAAAAGTTAGTTGGAACGATTGTCAGGAGTTTATCCGTAAATTGAACTCCAAGACCGGCAAAACTTTCCGCCTGCCGACCGAAGCCGAGTGGGAGTATGCAGCAAGAGGCGGCAATAAAAGTAATGGTTATAAATACAGCGGTAGCAATACTTTACGAGATGTTGCATGGTTTGGACAATGGAATGGCAATACTTATGATAATGGTAATAGTGGAGAAAAGACTCATTCGGTTGGAAGTAAGTCACCTAACGAATTAGGTATTTACGATATGAGTGGCAATGTGTATGAGTGGTGTCAGGATTGGTATGGTGACTACAGCAGTGGCAGTCAGACCAATCCTACGGGTCCGTCATCCGGCTCGAGCCGCGTTTTGCGCGGCGGCAGTTGGTTCAACTACGCGAGGTACTGTCGTGTCTCGAATCGCAACTACGACTACCCCGACTGCCGCTACTTCAACGACGGCTTCCGCCTCATCTTAGTTCAGTAAGGCTCATCCGACCCCTAATTTGAGCTAAGTCAGGCAGGCGAGCTTGTCAGCGGAAAGCCCAAGCTGCATGAGCGGAGCGAATGCAAGCAAGGGCTTGGAGAAGACAAGCGAGGAGAGGA
>JALNXP010000083.1 GCA_023230285.1 Bacteroidales bacterium
TGTATCATATATTAATAATGAAAGCGTTACATGGTTTAATGTAGATGGTCTGCATGATGATAATATTATGAGAGATATTTCGACTAAGTTTGCAATAGATTCTTTTATAATCGCCGATATTTTGAATGTTGACAGTCGTCCTAAAATTCATGAGTATGATGATTGTATCTATATGTCTGTTAAAATGTTGAATTGTGATGATACACAAACTGTTACATCAGAAAACCTTGTGCTGATAATAAAGAATAATGTGTTGCTGTCATTTCAAGAGAGAAAAGGCGATGTTTTTGAACCTGTTAGAGACAGACTTAGAAATAATCGTAAAAGATTTAGACATTCAGGTACTGATTACCTCGCTTTTGCTTTGTTAGATGTCATAGTTGATAATTATATTTTTATAATAACTTGTCTCGGAAATAATATTGAACACCTTGATGAGGTAATGACAGAATCATTAAAGCAAACAACTATGGAGGAAATAAAAAAGTATAAGTCGGAGTTAACCTATCTTAGAAAAATTATCAAACCTTGCAGAGAGCTGATTATGAATTTTGCTAAAATGGATTCGGAATTAATTCATGATTATATGAAGCCTCATGTTAAAACATTACAGAGCAATATCGAGCTTGCCAATGAAACTATTGACAATTATCGAGAGATGCTCGCAGATTTGTTGAATGTTTTTAATAATATGGCTACCAATAAGGTTAATGACATTCTTAAAGTGCTGACTATCTTCTCCGTTATTTTTATTCCGTTGACATTTATTACAGGTATTTATGGGACTAATTTTGCCAATATACCCGGACTTAACTGGAAATACGGCTATTACGTTATGTTGGGCATTATTGCATTAATAGCCGTGGTGATGATATTTTATTTTAAAAAGAAAAAATGGTTTTGAAATTTCAGAGTTATGAATTTAGAGTATAGAGTTTGACAGCTTTGTACCCTTAATTTTTAATTCTGAACTCTTCAACGCCTTTGCTTGGATAACCGTAATGTGCTACGGATTCTTCTTCGGAAAAAAGCCAGAACATAGCTTCGGCTTGTGCGCACAACTCATCGCTGCCATCATACAGGTTAACGTTTATAACGGCTATGGTGTTTCGTCTGATTTCAGATATTTTCCCTTTTAATTTCAGACAGCCTTTGTTTATCATAACCGGTTTTCGGTATTTCATATTGAGTCTTGACGTGACACCGGAGCATTCGCATTTTACGTACACAACCCAACTTGCAAGTTCATCGCATAACGTAGCTTGAATGCCTCCGTGTAATAAGTCGTTGTAACCACAAAAACAGGATTTTGGTTCCCAGACGGAAACAATCTCTTCTCCTTCTTCATAAAATTCCATTTGTAACCCTTGTAAGTTTTCACTTGCACATCCAAAGCAGTGATAATCAGTAATATTATTAAAAGGGTTACATATTTTTTTACTCTCCGGCATATTATTTCAATTCTCCGTTAACGTATTTCATTTTTTTTACAACGTTTCCGTTGGTATTAGTCTCAATCCAGTCACCGTGTTTTACGCCATTTACATACTTTCCGGTTAACTTTAAAGTTTTGCCGTCTTCGTGATACTCATTGTAAATACCGGTAGGTATGTCGTTGTGGTATGGAGTTTCATTCATCAAATTTCCGTTAGGATAATACTCGTAATTTGTGCCTTCAAATATACCTTTTTGATAGCTATATGTGGCTAATAACAGTCCTTCACCGGTATACCACTTTGACAGTCCGTCCTTTTCACCGTTTTTATAATTGGATTCTTCCATTATAACACCGGGCTTGTCTGTATAATAACGCACGTATGGACCATTCAAAATGCCCTTTGTGTAAATTGATTTGCTGACAATGTAGTTACCTCTTAAGTACTCGCGTACTTCGCCATCATATTCTCCATTTACAAAATGTTCTTCCTTAACCAGCTCTCCTTGAGCATCAAAGGTAATAGCTACGCCATTTTTGATATCGCCTTTATATTCAACGACTTCTCTAAGCAAATCTTTCTCATTGTATGTTACCCATGCACCTGTCTTTTGACCATTCATGTAATAGCCGGCGTATGTGTTTCTTCCAACAGTTTCTTTGACGTATCCGTCTTTTTTTGTCTCAGTAACGACGGCTTGTTTCTCTGAAATAGCAGCCTGTGCAGATAAAACAACAGCTAATAGCGTTGTAATGCTAAATAATAAAATTCTTTTCATGTCTATTAATTTTTAATTATTTTGTTGGTTATAATATTCCCCTCAACATTTATCTCTACAAAGTATATGCCTGTGTTGAGTTTGCTGACATCAATATTGTGTGATTTTGTTGCGTTTATAACACTTCTTCCTGATATGTCATAAATCTGAGTTAAAATATTTTCGTGTGATGTGCTGATATACAAAGTATTATCTGTCGGATTCGGATATATCAAAATGTCATTTTCATAATTTGTTATGCCGACACAGTTTTCTATGTTAATTGTTATTGTTTTGCTTACCATATAGCCTTTCTCGTCTACGGCATTTAAGGTTATTGCAATAGATGAGTTTTCTATGGTTTCAAGATTTATTTCGATAGATTCTCCGGAGTCGCCGGTAGACCAATCATAGTCGACGAAGCCGTCTCCGGCATTTAATTTTAGAATTGAGTATCTGCACGCAGTTGTGTCGTTTCCAAAAGCTATTTTTGCAGGTTTATAAAATATCATATCGAAAAATTCGAGGTATTTATTTAATAAATCGTCTACTGATGAATTTTCGGTTTCTGTTAAGCCTCCAAGTTCAAAAGAACTTCCTATCGTTCTGTAATTATCTGCTATATAGGCAGTTGCACCGCCAAATGTTACCGGTGCGTTGTTGAATATTTGTACCGCCGGCGAAATAGGCAGCTGATAGTCAATACGTTTGTTGTCACCTTCGTATCCAAACGACATGCCTTCCGTAAATTCTCCGTCTACACCGACAATGTTTGTGAAACCGTGCATCCAATTTTCTTCGCCGGCACCACCTTCAAGGCTGAAGTATTCGTTAATTCCATAGTTTTTGTCATAATACCACAATGAGCCGCTTTCCAAATATAGCCCTTTGTTGCCACTGTCTAAATAGCTTTTTAGCACATTGGCTTCTTCTTCAGAAATTTTATAATTATAAAACATTACCCCAAGAGAAACAAATGCCAAACTGTATTTGCTGATTTCATCGAACGCCGGCATTTCTGTATAATATGGTACTTCTATGCCTACCATTTTTTTCAAAGTTGCCGCAACTGTTGTCAGAGAATTGGTGTTTTTATCTAAATCAACAAAAACGATAGGCGATTTTCCGTAATAGCAGAGTAACTCTTGCGATACGTTCAAATTTCCGACTTCTAAAAGGTTTGTATTAAAATAAGAGCCAAATTCAACAGGACAATCTTCGCTTACAACAAAGTTGAATGTTATTGTCTTACTTTCGTTAGGTTCTATTGTTTCAATAGTAATTTCATTAAGTGGAATAGATGTATAGATATTTGGAGCCGTGATGCTGACAATATTTTCTTTTGCATGGTATCTTCCTGAATTGTAATAAGTTAAAGATAGTTGTCCAATTTCTCCGGTTTCTATTATGCCGTTATTGTTTCCGTTGACTTCAGTAAATTCGTAAGATTGTAAAGACAACACAGGCACTAAAACGTCAGTGAATACGACACAAGTATTGTCAGCACCGGTAATTGTGAAGACTGCTACAGAGTTTTGAGCTTCGTTGTTTATAGTTGCTATTAATTCGCTGACAAAGCAACTTTCGCCCGATTGAAGAGCTTCAATGGTAAAACTTTCAGTGTTGAGAGTGATAAAATTTTGATTACATGAAATTGTAAACTCTTGATTTTCAACAGCTGTATTTCCTTCGTTGGTAATTGTAAGTCCTAAAGTCATTTGTTCGCTGTGGTTGATGATGCCGTCATCGTTGCCTAAAAAGTTGTTGAAAACGCAAGTTGCGGATAAGACAGGAGCATTATCTTTGACGATGATATGTGTTTTACCCCATTCTTTATTGTGTCCTGTACAAATTACTTCAAGGGCATCACCTACGTTGAGGTTGCAATTTGACAAATCTATTACGGCAGCTCCGTTTTCATCTAAGTTAAATCGAGCAATCAGGTTGTTGTCAAGCATGATTGCAATTCTTCCGTTCGGTGCATTAGTGTTTACGTTGAGAGTAGGGGAAGATTTAAGTATGATGTTTGGCATGTTGATAGCGCAAGCTGTCGGCTTTTCCGTCCATATTTCCATAGAAGGGTCGCCGAAGAGATTCAACTCAAAAGCCGTCCATCTGAAATATTCGTCTTCGAGCCAGCTGACGTAAGCTTCTTTGGAAAAGCTGTTGGCTTCACCTATTTTGTAGTAGCCTTTGTTTAAAAATCCGTCATAAAACAGTCTGTCATAAAACTGAGAAGAGCTATTTGTGTTTCCCGGCATATACCAGCCATATCGCGAGTTGGCAATAGTTGCGACATTACCGGTTTCCAAATTGGAGAAAACTTCGGCAAAACAGTCGGCACTTCCGTAATTACCAACGACAGTACTTCTGTTGTCGAAAGAGCCGTTGTAGCAACCTTGAGAATATTGGATTGCATACGAATGATTAATGCCGTCATTGGTGAAGCCTGTTGTGGTAATGGCGCTTACGTTCATCTTCATGTTATAATCTACATTGGAGTGTCCTAAGTGATTTACCAAATGTACGCCGTTTTTGCTGTAAAATTTCTTCACATCGGCACCCGACCAATTTTGGTCTCTTTCATAAAGTCTTGATACAGTGATGTTTTGTGGTATTCCATAAGTAGAGAAGCCGTGATTGCTTGTGCCGGCAGCTATTTCATCTTTATAATTGCCGCCGAAAGTCTGATCATCGAGGGATTCGCCCACCATCAGGGCTTTTTCGATGTCATTTACAACAGGAGCCGATTGATAACGCATAAGTTTATTGGTGCTGTGTGCAATTTCCTCGCTGTTATCTACGCAAATACGTCCGATTGCAACTTCGGCATACAGGTCATCTTCGCCGATTTCGCCCCATACGTTGTTGTGGTTGTCATCCCATGTGCCATCTAAATTAGAATAATATATGTCAGACGGGATACATGGGTCGTCTAAGGCGTGGAAGCCGCGGCACGGAATAATGTTTTCCGCTTCGTTACCTGTATCAGCATCGCCACCGAGAATGACGTATTTAAGTCCGCGATTGTTGTAATAATCTTTAATACAGTTTCTTATCTTCATCTGTTTGTCATCACCTTCATAATTTGTCATGATGTCTTCAACAGTTTCTATGAAACAATAGTAGCCCATCGTTCTTTTAAATTGTATATATTCATCAAAATATTGTGCAAATTCTTCAGATGTAATCAGCAACAAATCTGTAACGTCTTCATTTTTGACATTGGAATAGCTATATGTAGAAAGTGCCTGATAATCATTAGTGATAGCTTTTATCTTCTCTATCGTTTGCGGGTCGTCATAAGCAGATGTTTCGCTTTTTTTAGCTATAGAAACATTTTCTAATGTTATACTTTTGATAAATTTGATTTTATTTTCTGCCGGATAATATTCCACAGGATAAATTATGATACTTGTAATGCCGTGACCTCTGAGAAAATGAGTTTTTAAAGCAGATGCTGCATTTTCTGGATATTGAATTGATGAATAGATGTCAGCGTTTTCAACAAAATTGAACTCTTTATTCGGTTTGGAGATAGGCTCCGGTTTCAGTGCAGGAATTATTTTGCCGCTTATTTGATTTTCGTAGTATTCTATATTGCTGATTATAACTTCTTTAGATACTGAGTTTTGTTTCTCTAAAACATTATATTGAGCAAAGGGAATTACAGGATAGCCGGGCTTTGCGGTATAATTCAAATCAGAGTAAGTAAGTTCAATATATCCATTATTTTGGTTGATTTCCGGATATCCAAAATTCAGAGTGGTTTTTTGTGCGTAACTGCTTGTTATACAGGTAATTAAAAATAAAAAAGTGTAAAAAGTTTTTTTCATTTATCAACAATTTATTGTAAAAAAAATAATTCTTGCAAAGATATTATTTTTATTGAAAACAAATGTTAACAGCACGTTAATAAAAACGATTTCATGTTTGGGTAGATGCATTAGCATTGCGAAAATACAATAAAGTTGATGCTATTGGAAATATTATACAGAGCCTACCGATACAAATATTCTACGCAAAAATGCGTAGAATATTTGCTTTTTCCCTGCAAAGATGTATCTTTTCGTGAAAAATTATTTACTTATTACAATAGGCAAGTAATGACATTAGAGGCGGCATTAATCTTTTAATGCCGCTTTGGAGCTGTTTTTATCTGTATCAGATTAAGCAGTAATGTCAGCAGCCAAGCCAATAAGAAGTAAATGATTGCGACCATAATAAGCGGGAAGAAGGCATCGAAGGTGCGGCTTCTGATGATGTCGCTGGCTTTAGTCAAATCCTGTACTGCGATATATCCTACAATGGCTGTCATTTTTACTAATGCGATAAATTCGCCTTTGTAAACAGGTAAAACACGTTGTATTGCTTGCGGCAATATAACATACATAAATGTCTTTAACTTGCTGAATCCCATGGCGATGCCGGCTTCAGTCTGTCCTTTGTCGATACTTGTGATTGATGTTCGGAACATTTCGGAAACGTAGGCTGAAAAGTTCATGGCGAAAGTGATAGAAGCGACCCAAATGCCGTTAATATCTAATTTAGCGAATACGACATAAAACATTAGCATCAGCAAGACTACCTGCGGGATACCGCGTAAAATGTCTATATAGACTTTGGCGATAATCTGCGCCCATCTTTTTTTGCTCATACGCATCGAACATATCAGCCCACCTAACAAAGTGCCTAATATTGCCGACAGCATCGAAATATAGAAAGTTACTTTAAAGCCGCTCCACAGCAAAAGATAGCGTTTTTCGAGAATAATATTATTATAGAAACTGTTTTTGACACGTTTCAACCAAGAAATTTTTCCGATTTGTTCTGTTTCTGTATTTTTGACAACATCTTTATAAGTGAGGAGAATTTGCGGATTTACATAATAATCTTGAGTGAAATCCACCGATTTTTTACGCTCTTCTGTAGCTGTTATACCGCAAATTATCAAGTCGACTTTACCTGATTTTAACGCCGGTATTAACGCCGAAAATTTCATGTCGCAATATTCAACTTGCATTCCCAATCGATAAGCAATGCTCTCAACCAACTCGGCATCAAGTCCGGAAATATTGCCGTTGCTTATAAAACATATCGGTTCTTTATTGGCGGCGACTCCGACACGCAATTTAGGACCGTTTTCAACTTTTGGAATGTCTTTCAGCTTATACTTCAAACTTTTTTCTTTGGTCCATCTGTTTATTATGTCGTCTAAAGTACCGTCAGCTTTAAGTTGGCTTATTATGGAGTCTACTTTTATGCGTAATCCGTCATTGCCTTTTTGAATAGCTATTGCTGCGCCTTCGTCGGTATATTCTTTTGGCAAAACAAACAACGAAGAATCTTGTTTGGTTGTTGTAAATGCTGTGGTATACAAAGTCATTACATATTTTACTTTGTGTGTCTGCAAAGCGGTAATTGCATCCGTTATGTCATCAAAGCAGCATATTTTGGCGTTAGGATAATTTTCACGAACATACATTTCACCCGTAGTGCCTGTCATGACACCTATTTTGGAGGAAGACAAGTCGTTGCCGTCATTTTTCAAAATATATTTTGCAGATTGTTTGCCGAGATTTTCGGAAAGGACAATCATGCTTGAAGAGAGTGTATAATATGAGTCTGAAAATGTAACGTTTTTTGCACGTTCTTCGGTACTCATAATTTTATTGGCAACGACATCAAGTTTTTTCACGATAAGTGCATCTAACATACCATTAAAAGGGTATGCCTGCAATTCTAATTTTTTCCCGAGATAAGCAGCGTAGCGAGTAATCAGTTCAACATCAAAGCCAACAATTTTCTGACCTTTTATATATGAAAAAGGAATTTCCATGCCTGTTGTTCCAAAGCGTAACACTCCGTTTTTTCCGGAATTTTCAATTACAGGCATTTCTGCTGAAGCGGTATTAATTATCCATCTATTATACATTTCATCATAAGTACCGTCTTCTTTTATTTTTCTTAGAAATGTATTAAATTGCTTTGCACTTTCATTGTCGCCTTTTTGAAACCCGACAAAGATGTCATTATAAAATAAATCATTTTCTAAAAATACAATTTCCGGATTGCTCTCCATGGCGCAAAATGCCATGTTATTGTCCAAAATGATGCCATCGCTTTGATGTTGCAATAACGACATGATCAAATCGGTGCCATTGTCTAACCTGTTAATTGTTGCATTAGGGAAGTTTTTTGTTGCATAAACATCATGAGCTGAACCTGTCAATACTCCTATCTGTTTATTCTTTAAGTCATTAACAGAATAGAAAATGTTCGATTTTTTTTGTGTTGTGGCTTGTTGAGTTTCGGTATTTTTAGCGAGAATATAAGTATAGCAAAGATTGTAAGGGTCGGAAAACTTTATTTGCTTAGAGCGTTCTTCGGTGATGGCTATGCACGCACATATCATAGAAACTTTTTGAGAAACAAGTGCAGGCATTAATCCTGCAAAGTTGGTGGTAAAAAAGTCGGGACGTAAATTCAATGAGGCGGCAAAACGTGTAGCTACCTCAATATCAATCCCCGACAATTTCTGATTTTTAACAAAAGTATAAGGGAAACCTTCGTTCATCGTGCCGATTTTAAGCACGCCGTCAGCATTATCAAAAGAAATATCCGGCATTACACAATCGTCGTCATTTTTCCATTTGCTGATAATTTGTCCTAACTCGCCGCTTTCTTTTAAATCTTTTAAAAAGATGTTGAATTTATCGCGTAAGTCAGCATCTCTGAAGCCAAAACCCACCCTAAGACTGTCGACATTTTTTGATACGATGGTA
>JALNXP010000084.1 GCA_023230285.1 Bacteroidales bacterium
TAGAAGTTCCCGAAAAAATGTAGACATTTGTTATGAAAAATATAAGAAATTTTTGTATAATAGCTCATATAGACCATGGAAAAAGTACTTTGGCAGACCGTATGTTGGAGTATACAGGTACTGTTTTCGGCAAAGAGCTGATGAACCAGACTTTAGATGACATGGACCTTGAGCGGGAACGCGGCATTACCATCAAAAGCCACGCTATTCAAATGGATTATGAATATAAAGGCGAGAAATATATTTTGAACCTTATTGATACTCCGGGACATGTGGATTTTTCCTACGAGGTAAGCCGGTCTATTGCAGCTTGCGAAGGTGCTTTGTTAGTTGTAGATGCAACTCAAGGTATTCAGGCTCAAACTATCTCTAATCTGTATCAGGCTGTTGACCATAATTTGGCTATAATTCCTGTAATGAATAAGATGGATATGATTAATGCTATGCCTGATGAAGTTGAAGATATGATAGTAGAACTTATCGGCTGTGATAGAAGAGACATTATTCGTGCCAGCGGTAAAACAGGTCTTGGTGTCGAAGAAATATTGAGCGCAATAGTTGAAAAAGTGCCACCACCTACCGGTGACCCGAATGCTCCACTGCAAATGCTCGTCTTTGATTCCGTCTTTAACTCATTCCGAGGTATTATTGCGTATTTCAAAATTGTAAACGGTACCATAAAAACCGATGATTATGTGAAATTTATGAATACACGCAAAGAGTATCATGCCGATGAAATTGGTGTGCTGAAATTAAAACAGCAACCTCGAAATATGCTTAGCGCCGGCAATGTAGGATATATTATCTCCGGTATTAAAACATCTTCAGAGGTTAAAGTCGGCGATACTATAACGCAAGTAGATAATCCTTGCGAAAAGCCTATTGAAGGCTTCCAAAATGTTAAACCTATGCTTTATGCAGGTTTGTATCCTGTTGATGCTGATGACTATGAAGAGTTGCGGTCTTCGTTGGAAAAATTACAACTTAATGATGCGAGCCTGTTCTACGAACTCGAATCTTCTGCCGCTCTCGGCTTCGGCTTTCGCTGCGGCTTCCTTGGATTGCTACACATGGAGATAATTCAAGAACGTCTTGATAGAGAGTTTAATATAGATGTGATAACTACTGTCCCTAACGTAAATTATAAAGCTTATCTTACAGATGGCTCCGCCGTCGATGTCTATAATCCTTCCGGAATGCCTGATACATCACGTATCGAACATGTGGAAGAACCTTATATCATGGCAGAAATAATTACTACTTCGGAGTTCGTCGGCGCAATTATGAAACTTTGTATCGACAAACGCGGAATTATGAAAAATCAAATTTATCTTACAGAAACTCGCTTGGAGCTGACCTTCGAAATGCCTCTCGGCGAAATAATTTTCGACTTCTATGATAAACTGAAAAGCATCTCTAAAGGTTACGCTTCTTTAGATTATTATGTCTCCGGATATAAACCTTCAAAGTTGGTTAAATTGGATATTCTTCTTAACGGCGAAATGGTCGATGCGCTGTCTTCACTGACATTTGTAGACCATGCTTATTCTTTCGGACGCAGAATTTGCGAAAAGCTGAAAGAGCTTATACCGCGACAACAGTTTGAAATAGCAATACAGGCAGCTATTGGTGCAAAAATTATTGCCCGCGAAACTGTTAAAGCGGTGAGAAAAGATGTTACCGCAAAATGTTATGGCGGCGACATAACCAGAAAACGTAAACTGCTTGAAAAACAAAAAGCCGGCAAAAAACGTATGCGCCAGATAGGAAATGTGGAAGTGCCACAATCCGCTTTCCTCGCTATCTTAAAAGTCGATTAGCACTTTTATTAACATTCTTTTGTTTTATTGTCCTAATTGAAAATTAAATGCTATCTTTGCATTCCAAAATATAAAAATATTTCGATATGCGATTAGTCGTTTTATTGCCCCGTGTTCCTTATCCTATTGAAAAAGGTGATAAACTGCGTGCCTACAACTTTATCCGTGAACTGTCGCAATACCACGAAATATACCTTTTTGCCATAGCTGAAACAAAAGTTAAACAAGAAAGTATAAATAATCTGAAACAGTTTTGCAAAGATGTTCATGTTGCACCAATTTCTAAAATGAACATCTTGTTAAATATGACGAAAGCATTCTTTCAAGGTCTTCCGCTGCAAATCGGCTTTTATACATCACCAAAAATAAAAAACGATTTTAATAATTATATCGATAAAGTTAAACCCGACCAAATCTTTTGTCAATTGATAAGAGTTGCTGAATACGTTAAAAATTTAGATATACCTAAAACTATTGACATTCAAGATACTATGTCGCTAAATATAAAGAGAAACATTAAGACTTTGCAGGCTTTTTTACGCCCTATATATAAAATAGAAGCTAAACGCCTGCAAAAATATGAATGTGACATCTTTGAAAAATTTGATAATAAAATTCTGATTTCACAGCCGGATAGAGATGCTTATCCTCACTCCGACAGAGCTGAGATTAAGATAATACCAAATGGAGTAGACTTCGATTTCTTCCATCCAATTTTAGATGCCCAAAAAGTAAATGACGTGGTCTTTACAGGAAATATGGGCTATATTCCAAATATTGATGCTTCAATTTTCCTTGTTAAAGATATTTTACCTATCGTAAAGGAAAAATATCCTGATGTGAAATTTGTCATCGCCGGTGCCAATCCCCCGAAAAAGTTAAGAAAACTTGCATCTGACAACGTTATAGTTACCGGCTGGGTTGAAGACATCAGAAATTGTTATGCTACAGCTAAAGTTTTTATAGCTCCGATGCGTATAGGAACAGGCTTGCAAAATAAGTTGTTGGAGGCTATGGCAATGAAAATCCCCTGCATAACGACACCGCTCGCCAACGAAGCTCTATGCGCAAAAACTAAAGAAAATATACTCGTAGCTAAAAGTAAGGACGATTTGGCTGCACATATTATAACATTGCTCGAAAATAAAGAATATGCCGACAAATTGGCTGATAACGCTTATCGATTTGTAACAAAATCTTATAGTTGGGAACAAGCCGGCGTTATGCTTAATGATTTAATAATCAATACTGTAAAAAAGTAAATTTTACTATATGCAAAAAATGCTGTCGTAAAATAGAATGCAATTAACTTAAAAAAACATGAAACCATCTATACCTAAAGGTACTCGCGATTTTTCCCCTGAATTAATGGTGAAACGCAATTTCATTTTTGAAACCATCAAATCTGTTTTTAAACTTTATGGCTATATGCCGTTAGAAACTCCGGCAATGGAAAATCTTTCTACTTTGTTAGGAAAATATGGCGATGAAGGCGATAAATTGTTGTTTAAAATTCTTAATTCAGGCGACTTCCTGTCTTCTGCCAATTCTGAAGATATGACATCTTCATCAAAACTGACAAATAAAATTTCCGAAAAAGGTTTGCGTTACGACTTGACCGTGCCTTTTGCAAGATATGTCGTCATGAACCGTAATGACATAGTTTTTCCTTTTAAAAGATACCAAATGCAACCCGTCTGGCGTGCCGACCGTCCGCAAAAAGGCAGATACAGAGAGTTTTATCAATGTGATGTGGACGTTATCGGAACCAAATCTTTACTCAACGAAACAGAATTGCTGTTTATGATAAACGATGTGTTTAAGTTGTTGGGTATCAACGTAATAATAAAAATCAACAACAGAAAAATATTATCTGGCATAGCTTCTTATATCGGCTTTGAAGATAAACTTGTAGATATTACTGTTGCAATAGATAAGATGGAAAAAGTAGGCTTCGATAATGTGGTTAGCGAACTTTTGGGAAAAGGTATCACGCAGGAAGCTGTCGACAAATTAAGTCCAATTTTAACATTATCCGGTTCTAATACTGAAAAACTTGATAAGTTGAAAATGATTTTGAAAAATTCAACAGAAGGCTTAGCCGGCATAGAAGAAGTAGAAACCATTTTGCGCTATTATAGTGTTGCATCAGCTTCTTCATTTTCATCACTTGAACTTGATTTAACTCTTGCTCGTGGCTTGAATTATTATACCGGAGCAATAATTGAGGTTAAGGCTGCTGATGTTGCCATAGGCAGCATTTGTGGCGGCGGTCGCTACGATAACTTGACATCAATATTTGGCTTGCCCGATGTTTCCGGTGTGGGTATATCTTTTGGCGCAGAGAGAATTTTCGATGTGATGACCGAACTGAAGCTTTTTCCAAATGATAACAATCAGACAACAAGGGTCTTATTTCTTAACTTGGGAGAAAAAGAAGTTGCTTATTGTATGCCTGCCGTGCAAAAACTGAGACATGACGGAGTTAACGTAGAACTATATCCCGATTGTGCTAAATTCAAAAAACAAATGGATTACGCCAATAAACGTGAAATACCTTTTGTCGTAATTGCCGGCGCCGAAGAAGTGGCTCAGTCTAAAGTTGCAATTAAAAACATGATTAATGGCGAACAAACATTGATAGACATTGATAAAATAAATTTGTAAAATCTGAATTTTACGGCAATTTTACTGCAAGTATCCTGTTATGCAGGTCATCTGTTGAATTATATTCTACATGAATGTAGTTGTCTGTCCACCCTGTCCATTTTCCATCAGAATTTTGCTGCTCAAATAGTACCTTTCTTGTCTGTCCGCTAAATCTTGAATTAAATATAATATGTTTATTTTTAGATAAATCATGTAATATCTTACTCCTTCTAATGATTTCAGCATCAGCGTTTTTATCCGGAAATTTTGAGGCTGCGGCTTCCTTACGGTCAGAGTAAGAAAATATATGCAGATACGATATTTTAGAAGATTCTATGAATTTCAAAGTGTCTTCAAAATCGTGATTATCTTCTCCCGGAAAACCGGTTATCAAGTCAACAGCTATACAAGCATCAGGAATATATTCAAGTATTTCATCAAGTTTGTCGGTAAAGAAAGAAGTGTCGTATCTTCGCTTCATCAATTTTAATATTTTGTCTGTTCCTGCCTGTAACGGAATATGAAAATGAGGCATTATCTTTGTTGAAACAGCAGCTAATTTTATGATTTCATTGCTCAATAAATTTGGCTCGATAGATGAAATTCTGATGCGTTCAAGTCCTTTGATGTCAATCATTTGTGATAATAAATCATAGAAACTTTCTCCGTTTTTACGCCCAAAATCGCCTAAATTGACACCGGTAATTACAACTTCTTTAGAACCGCCGTCTACAGCTTTTGTGGCAAGATTTATCACATCATTGATACTGTCGCTGCGACTTCTGCCTCTTGCGTAAGGTACAGCGCAATAAGTACAGAAATAATCGCAACCGTCTTGAATTTTAAGAAATGTTCGGGTACGCAATTCATGGGAAACAGAAGAGTGATATGCAAAATCTTTATAATCATCAGGCTGTATCTTGCTTTTGGCGGTAAGTGTTTTATTATCAATATATTGTTCAATCAGGTTTCCTAAATTAAATTTACTTTCGTTACCACAGACGAAGGCTACATTATCGAATAGTTCAAGTTCTGACGGACGAAGTTGTGAATAACAACCGATTATCACAATTTTTATTTGAGGATTTGTTTTCGCAATATGACGAATCGCCTGACGGCATTTTTTTTCCGCATGGTCTGTTACGGTACAACTGTGTATTATATGAAAATCGGCATCTTTGACATCTTCAACTACATTAAATTTTTTTGTGTTCAAAGATGATATGATAGAAGATGTTTCAGAAAAATTTAATTTACAACCGAAAGTTTGAAAAGAAATATTAACCATTTGAATTTGTTAAATTAGTGTTTATGAAATTTTCAAAGCTGTCGAAAATTTGTTTTATGTTATATTTTTTAGCTTTTTCGCCGGCATTTTGTCCTATGAAATTAGCAGCTTCAGGGTTATTGAACAACTGTTTTATCCGGAATATCATTTCGTCCGGTGTGTCGGCAATGACAATATCTTTACCATTTTCGACTTCTACGCCTTCTGCACCAATCGAAGTTGAAATTACCGATTTACAGAGAGTCATAGCCTCAATCAGCTTGATGCGCATGCCGCTACCCGATAAAAGCGGGATAAACATTATTTGCTTTGAATACATAAAAGAGTAGGCATCTTCAACTTCGCCTACAACAACGACATTTTCGGGGTGCTTGTCATACAATGTCTGCGGCATATTGCGACCGGCAAGATATATTTTGACATCAGGCAAATCTTTGTTAAGCGCAGGTGCTATATTCTCTAAAAACCAATTTACACCTTCTATGTTAGGCTCCCAATTCATTGACCCTAAATGAAACAGACTGTTTTTCTCCATACTTGCATTTTCAGGCTTGCGAATATGTTCAATATCTATTCCAAAAGGAAGCGTAAAAACAGGCGTTGTCGTGTTCTCTCTGAAAAAAGAAGCATCAATATCTGTAATGGCGGCAATGGCATCTACTTTGTATAAAACACTTAATTCATACCTCTCCAATGTTTTATAAACATGTTTCAATAATGGCTTTTTAATGATATTGTTACAATTTTTATATATCCGTTTCCAAATTTGATGCTCTATATTATGCGATCTCAATACAATTTCAGCTCGTGAATGTTGCCGTATTATTTCAATATACGGACACATAAAAAGAGATTCCAACATAACTATATCAAAATCCGTATTCGTTAAAATTTCAGATAACCTTTTTTTATAATCTTCTGAAATAAATCGAATTATATGAGGCGATTTTTTTGTAAAAAACGTTTTAAAGAAAGGGAATGGTCTTACTTTTAAATTGAAATATACAGATTCATAATGCGTTGCATCTTTATAGTTGTCGGGAATAGTATTTACATCAGTAAAGATTTTGTCGGAATTAACAGCTAATACTTTAACATAATAGTTTCTTTTAACAGCTTCTTTAATGTTGGCATTCATTGCAATAGAGCCGCCGTCTTTTTCAGGGTAAGGATTTTTGTTACAGAGGAATAAGATATTCATGTCGTTTCTGTTTAAGTTCGTTTTTTTCTGATTGTTTTTGAAACCTTATAAAATATTTTTTCCCAACTGTCTTTATCGAATAGTGGAGAGTCTGAAGTTGCTTTAGCAGTTAGAAATATGCCTACCGGCATAATTATGAGGTTGGCAATCCAAAGTCCGATAAATGGTGGTATTTCGTCTTTTAGAGCAGCTTTTTGTCCGCTTGTCAAAATTATATAATAGAGTATAAATATTAATGTAGACAGCACTAATGGTAATCCTAAACCGCCTTTTCTGATGATGGCACCAAGTGGCGCACCTATAAAAAACAATACAAGGCAGGCAAATGCCAATGCACTTCTGCGAAAAAATTCAACTTTATGCTGATTTGTCAAGTTAGTCATGTATTTTACATTATCCCTTTTATACGCTAAGGCAGTTTTTACGCTTCTCGCATGGTCAAGAGCATTGGATATAATCTTCTTTTGACTACTTAAGTCGTAATTTGATAACAAAGGCATTGTAATATTACAGTATGTAGTATCTTTGGAGATTAAACTTGTATCTACAATATTTAAATTCATAAAACGCTGGTCGGCGTATTTAACAAAAATATTGACGGCATATTCTCTTCTTAATGCTAACGAATCTATGGCTTTTGTAATCTGAGCATAATTATAATTCTTATAATGATTTTTTCTCAAATCTTCATCACTTCTTGTCATATCAAATTGCGATAAATCAAAACGCATTATTTCTTTTTTGAATTCTATTTTTTTGAAAGGTAAATCACCGGCTTTCTTATTTTCGTAAGAATCGTCGTAATTGTAGCCATCATATAAGGTAAGAATTAGTGTGGCACCGTCCGGACTTATATCCATAGTTCCTTTTTGAGCAAAAGTGACATTGTCGTTAATTTGCTTGTTGTTTTTATGGTCGTAAACAATTATACCGTAAAGAGTTCTATCATCGTTTTTATCTTTTTTGTTAACTTTGATAACGTAGCCTTCTATAGCATCATAATAAACACCTTCAGTAAGATTAAACGCCATTTTTTGTTTACGGATGTCGTAAAATAGAGATTGAAATTTCAAATTTGCTTTTGGCAATATGTTGTTACTAAAGTACATGGCAAATCCGCTCAAAATAAAAATGAAGATAATTAATGGGCGCATTGTCCTTTGTAAAGAAATTCCGGCAGCTTTAAGAGCTACTATTTCATACCGTTCGCCCAAATTACCAAAAAGCATCAGCGAAGCTAATAAAACCCCTATCGGCAATGCCATCGGAATAAGGGTTATGGCAGTATAATACATGAGTTCGGCAACTATGTACCACTCAAGACCTTTGCCAACCAACTCGTCTACATAAACCCAGAAAAACTGCATCATAAGAATAAAATCGCCGATAAAAGTCGTTATCAGCAAAGGTCCTATGAAAGATTTTAATGTATAGATGTCAAGCTTCTTAATCACTGCTGTTTTTTTACTTTGCAAAAGTAGTCAATATTCATGATTAATCGATAAAAATAATTACTTTTGCAGTTTTAAAATTAATGGACGGCGAAAATAAGTCAGTTGAATGTTAAAAATTAGCCGTTTTTTGTTTAATACTTAAATTTTTATATTATGTTGTTGGAAAACAAAAATGCGATTATTACCGGAGGTGCTCGCGGAATAGGTAAGGCAATAGCAGTTAAATTTGCTACTGAAGGTGCTAATATTGCTATTATTGATCTTAAGTATGATGATAACTTGGTTGCCGTGGAGAAAGAAATTTCAGAATTAGGAGTCAAGTGCAAAGTTTATGCAGCCAATGTCGCAAATATGGAAGCAGGTACAACTGTGGTTAACAAGATAGCCGAAGATTTTGGAACAATAGACGTTTTGGTTAATAATGCAGGAATTACTCGTGATAAACTTATAATGAGAATGAACGAAGAAGATTGGGACGCAGTTATAAATGTA
>JALNXP010000085.1 GCA_023230285.1 Bacteroidales bacterium
GACATTGCCCAGCGACTTAATAGCAGCCACCAAAAATATGCACCCACAGCTACAAGCAGTATCGTGTCTTCTAAGTTGCTGTGCGATATACAGGCATGATGGTTCAACAAATCAATGTCTTTTTTAGAGAGTGTTCCTTTCTCACTTTCTTCTATCATGACGGCTGCTCCGTATGCTAATCCTAATGTGTTTGCAATTATCCACAGAAAAGCAGTACTCGCCGGAAGTCCGAAAAATGTCATCAATGGTTTTAAATATTTACTGATGTATTGAATAATTCCAAATTCTGATAATAAAGATTGAGCAATGGTTAATACAATGACTATCAACGACATTTTGCAGGCTAATTTTATGGTGGAAATTAACCATGTGACAAACATCTCGGAAAACACCAATTGCTCTGCTTCTATTTTGTTAATGCTGATTTCAGCCTTTCCGGGCATTATCAAATTTAAAACAATACCTAAAATTATTGCGGATAAAGTTCTTATGCAGATGATTCTTATTGCCGATGAGCCGGTTTTTTTTTGAACGGCGGTTTCGGTGATTATGTTATGTGAACATAATACCATGACAGATAAAATTGTTATTGCGCGGGCATCAAGATTTAAAGACCCCATGACAGCTATTGCCGAGTATACGTTTATAAAGTACCCGCTGACATAAGCTAATGCCGCCTCTCCGGGTAATCCGACTATTGTAAACACCGGACTTAATGCCGAAGATAAAAAATCTATGATGCCGAAGTACCTGAGAAGTAATATGATGAAAGATGTTATGGCTGTAAGTTTAACCAACCACCATGCGGTTTTTAATGTATGTGGAAAAACATCTTTTACCGTCTTGATTATTCTTTCTTTTACTGTTGCCATTTTGTTAACACAATTTGGGCACAAAAGTATAAATATTTTTACAAATATTATTGCAACTTTTAAAGTAATAAAAATAAAAAATCATTATCTTTGCCAATTGTATAAATTCGTTTTAAAACGTAAAAAATATTTGTTATGTATAAAGATTTTCAACAACATTTACAGTCGGAAATTTCAGAAATTAAGAATGCCGGACTGTATAAAAATGAAAGAATTATTGTGTCCGCTCAAGGTGCTTGTATCAAATTAAATACCGGAGAAGAAGTACTTAACTTCTGTGCGAACAATTATTTAGGACTTGCAAATAACAAACAGTTGATGAAAGCTGCTAAGGAAGCTCTTGATACTCACGGTTATGGCATGGCTTCCGTAAGATTTATATGCGGTACTTCCGACCTTCATAAAAAGTTGGAAGCAAAGATTGCAGAGTTCTTTGGTACGGAAGACACCATTCTTTATGCTGCTTGTTTTGATGCTAATGGCGGCGTTTTTGAGCCTTTACTTACCGAACAAGATGCCATTATTTCAGATGCATTAAATCATGCTTCTATCATTGACGGTGTTAGACTTTGCAAAGCACAACGCTACAGATATGCTAACGCTGACATGGAAGACCTTGAGAAACAGCTGATTGCTGCACAAGCAAACAAATTCCGTCTTATTGTCACCGATGGCGTCTTCTCCATGGACGGCAATGTTGCTCCTTTGGACAAAATTATTGCATTAGCCGATAAATATAATGCTATGGTTATGGTTGACGAATCTCATTCTGCCGGCGTTGTCGGTAAAACAGGACGTGGAATAACCGAACTTTTTGACAAAAGAGGTAAAGTGGAAATCATTACCGGCACTTTAGGTAAGGCTTTCGGCGGTGCTGTCGGCGGCTTCACTACCGGTAAAAAAGAAATTATCGAAATGTTGCGTCAACGTTCAAGACCTTATCTGTTCTCTAATTCTATCCCCCCTATGGTGGCTGCTGCCGGAATTAAAATGGTGGAAATGATGAGCGCAACCAATGAACTCCAAGATAAATTACATGCTAATACAGAGTACTTTATGGAGAAAATGACAAAGTTAGGCTTTGACATCAAACCTACTAAGTCCGCAATTTGTGCCGTTATGCTTTATGACGCTAAGCTGTCTCAAGATTTTGCCGCTAAATTGCAAGATGAAGGTATCTACGTCACAGGTTTCTATTATCCTGTCGTCCCTAAAGGCGCTGCTCGTATCAGAGTTCAACTCTCTGCCGCTCACGAAAAACAACATCTCGATAAAGCAATCGCCGCTTTTGAAAAAATAGGTAAAGAGTTAGGCGTAATTAAATAATTATTGAAGTATTAGTGACTGATTAATTTTAATGTGATGAAAAAATTTGCAATTATTCTCTCCGGTTGTGGAGTAAAAGACGGTTCTGAAATCCATGAAGCCGTAATGACCATGTATGCTATCAAAAAAGCAGGTGCCAATTATTCGATTTTTGCTCCAAATATAGATTTCCATGAAGTTAATCATGTTACTATGAAGATAACTGATAATATCAGAAATACTTTTGTAGAATCTGCACGTATTGCAAGAGGTGATGTAAAACCGTTGAAAGATTTTAATTCCGATGATTTTGATGCCCTCGTAATACCGGGTGGTACGGGTGCTGTGAAAAATCTTTGCAACTACGCCTCCGCAGGTCTGGATTTTGAAGTTAATGACGATGTTAAAACCGCTGTATTATCTATGCACAAAGCCGGTAAACCTATTGGTGCCGAGTGTATAGCTCCTGTTTTGATAGCAAAAATTATCCCAGGCTCTGTATTGACAATAGGCTCTGATTCTAAAACTGCTGTCGATATAGAAAACCTTGACTGTGAACACTCTTTTACCGATAGCGGCGAAGTGTGCATCGACAGGGATAATAATATTTTTACTACTGCTTGCTATATGCAAGATGCAGATATAGCAGAAATAGGAATAAGTACCCAAAATCTTATAGATGCAATTCTTGAAAGTATAGTGTAATTTACAGCAGGCGGCAAACTTATAGTTTGCCGCCTGCTTTTTAATCAACGTGTTAATGAAAAAATTTCTACTCTCCCTTATCTCATTCTTTTTCTTATTTAACTTACTCTCTTTTTCACAAGTTACTTATAAAGCATCACGACATAGTGACGGAATAACAGTCAGTTATTCTTTAAGTGATTTTTCATTGCAACAACTTAACTATAAAGGTGAAGCATTATCGGAGATTTCTATGTCCGAAATGACAATACCTAATGAGGCAGGAATGCCTAACTTGCCATGTGTCAGCCGGTTTATAGCTGTTCCATGCGGTGCAGAAGCTGTTTTGAATGTGACACATTGTTCTAAAACTATAATGAACGGCGTAAATGTCGCTCCGGCTCTTAAAATTCAAGCCGAAAATGAAGAACCTGAATTTGATTATATCAAAAATGAAGAAGTGTATACTGATGCTTTTTATCCGGCTGAGCCGTTTGGATTGGTTGATAAAACTTCTTTGCGCGGAATAGATGCAGTGATGCTATCTATCTGCCCTTTCCAATATAATCCTGTTACTGAGGAACTTATAATCTATGATAGCATAGAAATCAATATAGATTTTGTTGGTGGCACTCACCATTTTGGTACTGACAAGTATCGTTCCGTCTGGTTCGACCCGATACTGAGAAACGCTTTTCTTAATTATGAAGCATTGCCGGAAATCAATGTTAACGCTAATGTTGCTTCTTATGCAAAAGATGCTTCCGGCTGCGAGTATCTTATTGTGATACCTAACAATGAGGCGTGGTTGCCTTATGCGGAGCAAATAAAAAACTATCGTTCTCGTCAAGGTATTATTACAAAAGTAATGAGCTTGGAAGAAATGGGTGTCACTACTACTGATGAATTGAAAGCTTTTTTTCATGCTGCTTATAACAATTGGGATATTCCTCCGGTTGCTGTGTTGCTTATGGCAGACCATAACAATGACATGTCGCAGGGTATACCTGCAGAAGTTATATATCATCCGTATAATGGTAGCTGCATCACCGATAATCAGTATGCTGATGTTAATGGCGATTTATTGCCGGAGATGGTGTTTGCACGTATGGTTGCTGAAGACGAAGGACAGCTTAATACGATGGTTTCCAAATTGTTAGAGTATGAATTTACTAATCCGTGTATGGATGAAGGTTTTTATAATCATCCTATTACGGCTCTTGGCTGGCAAACAGAGAGATGGTTTCAAATTTGTGCCGAAACTGTTGGCGGCTATCTGAGAAGTCAGGGAAAAGAGCCGACAAGAATTAATGAGATATACGATGGTAACCCCGGTCAAATATGGTCGTCTGCTCAAAATACTAATGCTGTTGTTAACTACTTTGGACCTGACGGACAAAATTATATTCCGAACTCTCCATCTGAATTAGGTGGATGGAATGGTGGCACTCCGGACAAAATTGTGGAGGCTGTCAACAACGGTGCTTTCATATTGCAACATCGAGACCATGGATATGAACAGGGTTGGGGCGAACCGAGCTTCTCTTCTGCTTATCTTCAGCAACTCGAAAATTATGGTAAACTTACTTTCGTATTCACTATCAATTGTTTAACAGGTAAGTTTAATTTGTCTCCAAGTTGTTTTCTCGAAAAATTTTATCGTCTGACGAAGAATAATCAGAATACAGGAGCTGTCGGGTTGATAGGTCCTACAGAAGTATCTTACTCTTTTGTCAATGATGCTTATGTATGGGGCGTGTACGATTTATTTGACTCTGATTTTTTGCCTGCTTATGGTCCTTATGCTCAGAATTCGGGTAATTGGATGCCGGCTTTTGGAAATGTTTCTGGTAAGTATTTTCTCGCTCAAACCGGATGGGCAAAAGAGAAATCAGATTCTAAAGATATTACATATCAGATGTTTACAGCTCATTGTGATGCTTTCCTGCGTCTTTTTACAGAAGTGCCGCAAGAGCTTGCTGTTGAGCATCCCGATAAGGTCACGACCGGTGTAGTTCCTCTTACTATTACTTGTACCGAAGGTGCTATGATAGCTGTTTCTATTGATAACGAAATACTTGCGGTCGCCGAGGCTACAGGCGAACTGCAAAATATCTACTTACCTGAAATTGGTGCCGGAAATATTATCTCTGTCGTTTGTACTAAACAAAATTATCTCCGACACGAATCTTCTTTTATGTCCGTCCCTTCTGAAGGTGCTTTCTTGATAGGTGCCGGGTGGATTATCAAAGATGAAAATAATAATGGTTATCCGGCTTACGATGAAAGATTGTATGTGGATTTTTCTATCGAAAATATTGGCGTGGAAACTGTGCATAATATCTCTCTCGCAGGCGAAGATAATGACGATTTTTATACGTTGTTGAATCAGAATATTGTTATTGATAGCATTACTGCCGGCGAAGTTGTTACGGTCGAAAATGCTTTTATAATTGACTGCCATAACAATATCCCCGACAATTATTATGTTGAAATCCCTGTTTTGATGTCTTCTAACGGCTATAGTTGGACTGCTTCATTCAATTTTACAGCTTATGCTCCGGTAATAGAACTCGGAAATTATGGAGTGTCCGGAGATTTTATACAAGGTAATACAGTTAATGTCGGTGTCATTATCAAAAATAATGGTGGCGCAAATGCTTATAATGTGACTGGCTTGTTTCAAGCTGAAAGTGAATATATTACAATTAATTCTGATTACCCTGTGTTTTATGGCGACATAGAGGCTTATAATAATGCACCTGCTTATTTTAGCGTTACTGTTGCTGCCGATGCACCTTTTAATGTCGCTATTCCGTGCAGTGTTACAGTCTCCGCCGATTATGATGTCGATACTATCTTGAATTTCAACTTATATGTTGATGATTGTAATGTGGCAATCAGTGATTTTCCATACACAGAAGATTTTGAACATGATGGAAATATTCCGGATTGTTGGTCTCAGGAGATTTTAAATGGTAATTCAGGTTGGATTTTTGAAAAAGGCGGTGTCAGCATGCATCCGCATGATGCTCATTCAGGCGTTCGTAATGCTTTGTTTTATTCTTCGTTGAGCGGCAGTGTGGCACGACTGATAACACCACCGTTTAATCTTGATAATTCAAATCCTTCAGTATTGTCGTTCTGGCATGTGCAAGAGATGAGGTCTGATAAATATCAAGACGAATTGAGAGTATATTGTAAAAATTCAGCTGCTGCTGATTGGATTTTACTTGCAGAATATACAGATAGTATCTCAGAGTGGACATTAGATGAAATAGAACTGCCCAACACTTCAGCTTATTGTCAGTTGGCTTTTGAAGCAAAAAGTAATGCAAGCTACGGTATTGTAATTGATGATATTTGTATTAATGCAAATTTTTTGTCTTGTATGCCGGTTGAAAATTTATCGGCAGATGTTGCAAATTCAGCAGTAACTTTGTTGTGGAGTAAACCTTCGGAACAAGATGAGGCTATTGAAAGTTATAATATTTACAGAAATAATGTTTTATATGATAATGTTTCGGAATTAACTTTTTCGGAGCCAATATATTTTCCGACAGTTTATGAATATGGTGTCAGTGCGGTTTATGAGAATGCTTGTGAATCTGAACTGTCTGTGCAGATTGTCAGTTTTTGCGATAAACCGGACCAACTTAGCGGCGAATATGTAAATGGTAATGTTAATCTGACTTGGGAGACAACAGGCAATCCTGATTACTTTAATGTTTATCGCGACAGCTTGCTGCTGATGTCGGAGCTTGTTGCTAATAGCTTTATAGATGTAGCACCTCCACAAGGTGATTTTGTGTATAAAGTTAATGCGGTTAGTTATGATTGTGGTGCTTCCGATTTTGCTAAAGTGAATGTCGCTGTTGCAGGAACAGAATCTTTTGTTTCAAAAATTACATTATCTCCTAATCCGGCAGATAAGTCTGTCACCATCAGCGGAGAACAAATCTATTCAATAATAATTTTTGATAATTTATCTAAAATACAAATAGAAAAAACTATTGATGCTGTTGATAAAACAGTTGTCAATACAGCTACTTTAAAATCCGGAATTTACTATGTATGTGTGGCATTAACTTCCGGAGAAATTTATTTCTCGAAATTAATAATTAATCATAAATAATAAATTAAAAAAAACAATTTCAGATGTCTAAAAAGTTTATTCTACAAGGACTGATTTTAGTCGTCCTATTTTTTGCAGGATTATTGTCCAACGCTCAAGAATTTAGTTACACCGACATGCGTTCAGCTAATGGTATTACTGTTAACCTTTCAGTACCTCAGTTTTCGATGGAATCTCTTAATTATAAAGGCGAGGAAATGCAGGAGATTTCTATCTCTGCAATTATACTTCCTAATGATGCCGGTTTGCCAAATCTGCCACGTGTCAGTCGCTATATTGCTATTCCTCAGGGTGCAACAGTCCGACTTTCTGTGAAGAATGTTGTGACAGAGACGGTTCATGATGTCAACATTGCTCCGGCTCTTGAAATTCAGGCGGAAAATGAAGAACCGAGAATGGATTATATCAAAAATGAAGAAGTATATAAAACAAATGCTTTGTATCCTTCAAATCCTGTTGAAGTATCCGGAATTACTTCGGTTCGTGGTGTCGATGCAGTAATACTTGGTATTACACCGTTTCAGTATAATCCTGTTACTAAGGAACTTGTGGTTTATAAAAATATAGAATTAGACCTTGAATTTGTTGGCGGAAATAATCATTATGGTGATGATAAATATCGTTCTTCATGGTTTGACCCAATTCTTAAAAATGTTTTCTTGAATTATCAGGTTCTTCCTGAAATAGATTATTCTAAACGCAGCAGAGATGGTGAAGGTTGCGAGTATCTTATTGTTGTTCCTAATGATGCTGCATGGCTTCCTTATGCAGAGCAAATTAAAGATTGGAGGACAAAACAGGGCATTCTTACTCATATCGTCAGCTTGGCTGATATGGGAGCAAGTTCAACAGCACAGATAAAAGCTTATCTTCATAATGCTTATAACAATTGGGATATACCGCCGGTTGCCGTTCTTTTGATGGCAGACCACGGCACTAATTTGAACAATTATATTCCTGCTGAAAGCGTAAGTCATTCATATAGTGGCTCTTGTATTACTGATAATCAGTATGCAGATGTTACCGGCGACAAACTTCCGGAGATGGTGTTTGCCCGTATGGTAGCTTCTAATACTAATGAGTTGAATATTTTGGTAAGCAAAGTCCTTGAATATGAGTCTAATCCTTGCATGGAAGAGAATTATTATCATAAACCTATTACTGCACTTGGCTGGCAGACAGAGAGATGGTTTCAATTATGCTCCGAAGTTGTTGGCGGCTATTATCGCTCTAAAGGTAAAGATCCTGTGCGTATCAACTGTATTTATTCCGGAACGCCGGGCAGCAGCTGGTCTTCAGCTACAAATACAAATACCGTTGTCAATTACTTTGGACCTAACGGCAGAGATTATATACCATCAAATCCTTCGACATTAGGCGGTTGGACAGGTGGCACGCCACAACAGATTGTTAATGTGCTGAATGGTGACGGTTCGTTTATCGTTCAACACAGAGACCACGGTCTTGAAGACGGCTGGGGCGAACCGGCTTTCCGAAGCAGCCACGTCAGCCAGCTGACTAATGTCGGTAAAATGACTTACGTGTTCTCTATCAATTGCTTGACAGGTAAATTCAATTTGTCGTCAAAATGTTTTGCCGAAAACTTTATCTTACGTCAATATAACGGACAAAATGCCGGTGCTGTCGGCATCCTTTGTCCGACAGAAGTTTCTTTTTCTTTCGTTAATGATGCTTATGTGTGGGGCGTTAACGATTTATTCGACCCCGATTTTTTACCCGGCTTTGGTCCTTATGCTGAAAATTCCGGAAACTTTCTTCCGGCTTTTGGCAATGTGTCCGGAAAATATTTCCTTGCACAAAGCAGCTGGCCTTATAATTCCGGCGATAAAGAGATTACTTTTCAGATGTTTACTGCTCACTCCGATGCTTTCCTC
>JALNXP010000086.1 GCA_023230285.1 Bacteroidales bacterium
ATAATCTTTTCCCGCATCACGAATTGCGGTAGACGTAGCTTTTTGCAAGCTGAACGCCGGCAAACTCGGCACTTCCGGCGGAAAATAGTCGTTAGATGTCCCTTCGCCTCTTATAGCTGCTATCGGTAATATTAAATCACCAACAGAATTTTTACTCTTTGTGCCGCCTATTTTGCCAAGAAATAAAACTGCTTTTGGACTGATGGCAGATAAAAGATCCATGATAAGAGCTGCATTCGGACTGCCCATCCCGAAGTTAATCATCGTGATGTCACCACTTGTGGCATTTGGCATAGACTTGTCTAAACCATTGATATACGCATTGTTCTGCTGAGCAAATATCTCTACATATTTCTGGAAGTTCGTTAATAATATATATTCTCCAAATTTGTCAAGCGGACAGCCTGTGTAACGTATAAGCCAGTTGGCAACAATTTCTTCTTTTGTTTTCATGATTTGATAGCCGTTTTAATTTGCAAAGTTAATTTATTTTTTTAACTTCGCAGCCAAAATATCGTATTATGAAAAAATTGTTTTTACCTTTATTTATAATTGTATTTTTCTGTATGTTTTCGTGTCAGCGGGTGCCGGCTCCGGAGCCTGTTATGCCAATACCTACTCAGGCTCAAATAGAGTGGCAAAAAATGGAAACTTACGCTTTTGTACATTTTGGGTTGAATACTTTTAATGATATGGAGTGGGGCTACGGAAATTCTCCGGCATCAACTTTTAATCCAACCGACCTCGACTGTAATCAATGGGTACAAGTCTTTAAACAAGCCGGCATGAAAGGTGTCATTCTTACCGCTAAACATCATGATGGATTTTGCTTGTGGCAAACCGAAACCACCGATTATTCGGTAAAAAATTCGCCATGGAAAGATGGTAAAGGTGACGTTGTGAGGGAACTTTCAGAAGCCTGCCATGAGAATGGGCTGAAATTCGGTATTTATCTTTCTCCATGGGATAGAAATAATACTAACTACGGCTATGATGAATATGTTGAAACTTTCCATGCTCAGATGAAAGAACTCGTCTCAAATTACGGTCATCTTTTTGAATATTGGTTCGATGGCGCAAACGGCGGCAATGGCTGGTACGGCGGTGCTAATGAAACTCGCTCAATAACACCTAAAACATATTATAGATATGAAGATGCTTGCAAAGTGATTAAGTCTTTACACTCGAATGTGATGATTTTCGGAGGTACTGTACCCGACATATTGTGGATAGGTAATGAAGAAGGGTGGGCGGATGCTACGCATTGGAGCATGTTCTCTACTGATAGCAATAAACACTATTCTTTGCATACAAAAGGTGATGAGTACGGAAAACAATGGCTGCCCGGCGAATGTGACGTTTCGCTTCGACCGGGTTGGTTCTACCACGCCAGAGAAGACCATCAGGTAAAGTCTTTATATAATCTTGTGGATTTATATTATCGTAGCGTTGGTCACAATGCTAACTTCTTACTTAACTTTCCAGTCGCTCTTAATGGCAAAATTCATCCAATAGATTCTGCAAGAGTGGTGGAATGGCGCCATGCTATTGATAATGAGCTGAAAAACAACTTGTTCGCAAATGCTGAAGTCACTGCTTCTAATATACGCAGTAGAAAATTTAAACCTTCAAATGTTAATGACGGCGATTGGGATACTTATTGGGCTACTGACGATGATGTGACATACGCTTCTCTTGCGTTTAAATTAAAAGATAAACAGAAAATAAATAGATTAATGCTGCAAGAGTATATCGCTTTAGGGCAACGTGTAAAATCTTTTATGATAGAAATATTAGATGATGATAAATGGGTGAGCGTGTATCCTTACGATACTACAACTACAATTGGTTATAAACGTCTTTTGCGCTTTAATACTTTTGAAACTTCTGAAGTCAGAATTACATTTTTAGACGCTCGCGGACCTCTGTGTATCAACAATGTAGAAGCTTTCTATGCGCCGACTTTGTTGGCTGAGCCGATAATAACACGAAACTTCTCTAATATTGTGACTATTAAATCAGGCGATGAAAATGCGGTGGTATTCTATACTCTCGACGGTTCTCAGCCGGATAAATCATCTGTGTTATATACAAAACCTTTTGAACTAAACAGAAAAGCTGTCGTTACGGCTTGCACTTACGATGCTGATAGCGATAAATACAGCCAAATTACCACTGCACAGTTTGATATACCAAGTGATTGTTATTCAGTTGTTTACCCTAAAAATATTAAAAATGCAAATTATCTTTTTGATGGTAATGGCTATTCTGCTGTTTACTTAGATAAAGGTGAACGTGAAATATCTATTAAATTAGATAAAGATTATATGCTGTCTGGATTTTGCTATGTGCCTAATCAACAGCGTGATGTGCCTAATCAACAGCGTGATGCGGCTAATCATATCGTGGATTATAAACTTTTTGTGGATAATAAATTAGTGGCGCAGGGTGAGTTTTCTAATGTTAAAGCTAATCCTGTGCAGCAAACAATTTACTTTAATCCGATAAAAGGTAAGGAAATTAAATTTGTGGTGGAATCTATCCTTGATGATGCCGATAGATTTTGCATTGGCGACTTGTCTGTAATTACTGAATAAGGTTATTTAGAATTTAATTTTATAGTAATTATTTTTTCGTTTTCTCAGGTCATCTATTATTTTGTCTGCAATCCTGACCAATATTTGTAATCCGTTGTCTATAAGCCATTGTCTTGCTTGGTCATCGCCGTTGCAGTAGTCAGACATTTTTGCTTCGGAAGTGTAGCCGTATCTCATCAGCCAAGCGTATGCTTTTTGATCTTTGTCTATGGCATAGTCAAGGGCTGAAAATTGTGGAAAACCGTTTTTCAACAGCCAGTCGTTAGCTTCGCGGCTGCCTCTTAATGCACTCGAAAGTGCTGCCAATTCAGGGAAACCATTGTTCAGCAGCCATAGATAAATTTCTTCATTGCCGCTGATACTTTCACATAACGCTACTAATATCTTGATTTCATAATCGCTTAAAGCTCTAACCATTTTGTGTGCTTAAATTAAAAAGAGAAGGCAAATTTGCCTTCTCTTTAATGCTATTGCTATTTTACAATTAATTTAATGTTCTTGACACCGTTTCTACCAATGATGTTTAATATATAAGCACCTTTAGCATAATCTTTCATGTTGATTGTCTTTTTGCTTCCATCCCAGTTAAATGTCATAACTGTTTGTCCTGTTGCAATGTTGATTACTTTGACATTCATGTTTTCGTCGTTGTCCGATGATATGTCGAAAATTCCGTCAGAAGGATTTGGATATACGGAGATGTTGGAGTTGTTTTTGTCGTTGTATGGTTTATTTCCTATGAATATACCGGTATTGTTGCTGTAAGATACTATCTTGGCAGATACGTTGAGTATAGGGTTGTCGGGAGCGCCACAGTTAGGGCAGTTGTTTTGTCCGTCTATACAGTCAGGGTAATTCGGGTGACAAAAGTCTGTATAAGTCGGGTCGAATTCGTAGAATAAGTTGATAGGACTACCTATGTAAGGTGTCAAATCCCAGTCCCAGACCATTGCGATAGAGCCGGGGCACCAACCTTGGCGTGGATAGGTCCAAGTTCCGTTTTGCGGCTGACAGCCTGCAGGGTTTGGCGTACAACTGCCTGATGCAGGCCATAAGTGCTGAGTAAATGCTCTTGCACCGTTGATGTTTATATAGTGGGTGCCTTCGTAAAATTCGGCTGCATTGCCGGTGTTTACACCGTAGTTAGGTGCAGTGTTGCTGCTCCAGTTATGCCCTGTGGTAGAAACTACTAAAGAGGCTTTTTCTGTGTTTGAGTTGAATGTCCATTCTGCTTCGGGTACCGGTTGCAAATCCGCATAGTCTCCAAAGTCGAAAATTTCGCCCCATATTTCTATTACATCAGAATAGTTGTATTCGGGAGTGCCTTTTTCAAAACCGAAAGTAAGCACCGGCAGGTATCCGCTACCGTTCCATGTAACTACTTGGAACTTTATTTCCACAAGCCCTTGAAAAATAGATGAATATTCGGATACGTCAACGGCATCGCTGCAAGCTACACCGAAAGAAGTTATGTATTTGAAGATTTCGACATAGTCGCCGTGGATATTTTTAGCATATATGTTGGCAACTCTGTCGTAGGTGTCGCAGCCGTTTGGTGGAGCGCAATTCATGTCTAAAATAGCAGTGATGGCGTCAAATACTCCTACGTGTGTAGGAAATATAAATTCGCCGGTGACAACGTGGTTGCTTGGCGATATTTGGTAGTCTTTGTTAAATGAAACTACTGATAAGTCTTCAACATCGGCAGTTACTTCAAAGCTGTTGCTTTCTACGTAACTGTTGTCGCCAGACATAATAGTGGTGAGGTCGGCATTAAAAGTTCCGAAAGCAGAAGGTGTCCATATTGCGGAAAAATAGTTGTTGCCCTGTGGCAAACATTCTATGGTCTGACCGTCAATAGAAAATTCCATGTTTTTTACGAGGATAATATCGGAATGTTCTACTACAACTGAGACGAGCATCATGACCGGTTCTAAAGTTTCCATGTAGACTTTAGTTCCGTCATAAGGTCGTCTTATTGTAACAGTTGGCGGAAATTGAGCGGGGTCTACTACTTCAAAACTTCTGGTTACCGGAGGTGCCGGTTGCCATTGGTCGTCACCTTCTTGGGTGGCTTGAATTTTTACTATGCCTGTTTCGCCTGTGAGAGTTATTGTGTTGCCGTTTACTGTTGCAGGGCCTTCAAGAACGGTAAATGTTATAGGTAAGCCTGAAGTACAAGTGGCTGATATTGCAAATGGTTGGTTAAATATCAGTTGGTCAGGTATTTCAGTAAAATCTATGAATTGAGATGCAAGACCTGCCGGTGTCTGTGTGATGGTAAAATTGTCGAAGCCACCATGACTGCTGCTTAAAAAGAAGACGGCATCCCACATTGCAGGGTCAAATCTGTCGCCGCTGCCCGGCGTTAAACCGGCATTTAACCCCTGAATTTCTGCTATTGGAACAAATTCACCTGTTAAACCGTAGTCCGCAAATAAAGCTATAGAGCCGGATTGGTCGTTGGCTTCCAAGTCTATAAATATTCTCCAACGTGTCCAATCTGCATAATCAAAGTCAAAATCTACCGGCATCGTATTGTCAGGTAAAACTATGCCGTTTTTGTATTCAGGACGAGGGTCGTTACCTGTACAGATAAAATAAATTCCACCATCTTGCGTGGGCAAATTCGGATTTGGTAATGTTGTTTCATATTGCATTGGCGGTAATAATGTGCCATCACCATCAGCATCATAACCTATGCCGAAGGCTATGCCCCACCAATTGCGATGAACATCTAATTCTACTTCTATAGTTCCGCCTTGTGAAAAATCAAAAGAGAAATTTGATGTAGATTTACGAGTTGCAACTTCTCCATAGTTAGTATTGGCGTTGCTAAAAAACACGCCTAAAGATTCGTCTCCTGTAACCCAGCCGCTTGGACCAATGTAATTAACTTGATTAACGCCTCCACCGGCACTGTGTTTCACGGAAACCCAATCGTCTTGACCGTTTAATGCTCCAACAGTAAGATCATTAAAAGTGTAGGTTGATGTGGTTTGTGAAAAAACAACAAAACTGAATATCAACAACAATAATGAAAGGTGTAATTTTTTCATGATAAAAATATTAATAATTATGTATTAAATAAACATTACAAATGTAATATTAAAAATATGAATTTCGATAAATTATTTAAAATAAGATGTTAAAATAAAAAAATGTCGGCATCTATTGTTGGTAAAAGTCGACATAAATTGTTTGTCAATTTAACTGATGGCTTTGCAAAATAGTAAAGCCATCAGCCGGTGTGTTAAAAAATATAACTATTTAAAATAGCGTTTGTAAAGTCCTTCAAACCCTTTACCGTGACGGGCTTCGTCTTTTGCCATTTCATGAACTGTATCATGGATTGCATCTAAGTTCTGAGCTTTTGCATTTTTTGCTATGCGCATTTTATCTTCGCAGGCACCGCTTTCAGCGTTCATTCTCTTTTCGAGGTTGGTTTTGGTATCCCAAACGCAGTCGCCGAGGAGTTCTGCAAATTTTGATGCGTGTTCTGCTTCTTCCCAAGCGTATCTTTTGAAGGCTTCAGCTATTTCAGGATAACCTTCTCTGTCAGCTTGACGGCTCATTGCCAAGTACATGCCAACTTCGCCGCATTCTCCATGAAAATGTGCATTCAAATCTTTTTTCATTTCTTCGCTAACGTCTTTAGCTATGCCTATGACATGCTCTGTTACAAATGTTAACTCGGTGTCTTTCAGTTCTTTAAATTTTGAAGCGGGCTGTTTGCATACAGGACAAAATTCAGGTGGGTTGTCGCCTTCGTGTATGTAACCACATACAGTACAAATAAATCTTTTCATTTTTTTTTCTTTTTAATAGTTAAACTTGTTTTTACATTCATTACAATATCCTTTGTAGAATACTTGAGTGTCGGTTATAATAATATTGTGTTCTTTTTCTAAAGATTCGATTTTAAGTGTGTCGTTATCAATGGCAACATCAATTATTTTACCGCAGTTGTTGCATCTGAAATGAGCATGCTCACGAATGTAGCCGTCATAATGTAACTGTTTTTCATCAATGGTTAACTCTTTGATGGCACCGGCTTGGGATAACAGTGACAGCGTATTATAAACGGTAGTTTTGGAAAGAGTCGGTATAACAGCAACTAAAGCAGTGTGTATTTCGTCAGCTGTTGGATGGACAGGGTTTTCAAATAGATACTTCATTATGGCTATACGCTGGAACGAAGGGTGAATTTTGAAATCGGTTAAATACTGTTTTGTTTTCTCTATTGATGCCATTGTAAATATGTAATGATTACAAAATTAAATTCGTTGCAAAGATATGACGATTTTGTTATATCTGTTCGTTTTTGTGACATTTTAACATGAGGTGGATTCAAGTGTGGATTTATTAGCATTGCAAAATAATATATTTTCATATATTAAAAAAAATATATTATTTTTGGCAAAAAAATTACAGTATGCGTTTTAGTATATCGTATTTGAATATCAGTAACATTTTATTAGTAAATAAAAAAACATGAAAAAAATTCTATGTTTAATTATTATGATGTTTTCGATGTCGTGTTTTGCGCAACAGATTACATCTCAGGATGCCCTGCAAATAGCTGTATCTTTATTCAAAAAGCAAAACTTTAACAATTCCGTTGAGGCGATTACCCCTTATAACAACGCTGAAGGTGAAACGTTGTATTTTATCGTCAACGCAAGTCCGGCGAGTTATGCCATTATCTCTGCCACTGAGCTTGTTAATCCTGTAATTGCATGGTCGGTCACTTCACAATTTGATGCAGAAATGCCTTTTGCAAAAATACTCGAAGTTGATATAGAACATAGGATATTGCTATATTCAATGTTGACAGAGAATCAAAAACATGACATTCAGGAGCAATGGATTTCATTGAGAAACAGCGAATATCGTCATCCCGCAGTACAGTCTTGGCCTGAAGAAGGCACTACGGCAAGCGGTGGCTGGATTGAGACTCTTTGGACTCAGACATTTCCATATAATATTATGTGTCCGATGGATTCTGTAACCAATTCACGTAGCTATGCAGGTTGTCCGGCTATTGTTATGGGACAGATTATCAATTATCTTAAAACGACCATGTGTACTCGTTTTGACGATAATGACGATTATCATCACAATTATAGTGGGCGAAACTATAACATTGATGATGATGCCGAACTTATTGATTTTCCGTCTTTTCCTGAACTAAACATTTGGCTTGATTCAATTGATGTAGTATTTAACGCCGGTAAAGATGCCACAGATTCTTTAGCCGCTGCTATTGTCTTTGCTTGTGGTACAGCATGTACACAAGTCTATACTTCGATTGGGTCTGGTACTTTTGCTGTCAGTCAAGCTTTCGAAGCATATAAACGATTTGGCTTTGATAAGTGCGAGCTTTACGAAACTACTGATCCTGCGATGTATGCCAAACTTATCAGCAACATGAAAAACGGTTTTCCCGCACATCTTGCTGTTGTGGATGCCGCTTGGCAGACAGGGCATAACGTAGCAGTTGACGGTTATAGAGAAGACGGGTATTACCACATCAACTTCGGTTGGGGCGGCTCCTGTAATGGATGGTGGTTGATACCTGATCCTAATTTCCCTTACAGTTTAAGCGTCCTCGAAGGTATAGTCCTTGATATTATTCCTGATAATATCGGAGTAACAGAGATTACTCATGAAAATAATACGATTTTTTACCCTAATCCTGCTGATGACATGATATATCTGAAAGACAATTTAGTTACAAACAGCAAGTATTTTATTTACAGTATTAACGGTCAAAAAGTACAATCAGGATTTACTGATGGAAATATTTTTATCGGCAATCTTAAAAACGGACTTTATATACTGAAATTGCAAACAGCAGGAGAAATTAGCTGTACCAAGTTGATAATAAGATAGTTTACAAGTTTACGACCCCTTTTGAGCCGACATATTTACAAAGTAGTAAACGGCACGCCGTTTTACATGGTTCATTCTATTCTATCAAGCTGTTGTTCCTATGGAACAAAGCATGTTTATGGCAAAATTATTGTTTGTCAATTATATTTTATCTAACTTTGCTGCCCGTATTGCTAAAGAAAATATTATGGCTCGATTGATTAAATCCTATAAAGAGGATATTGGTGCATCTCCTGACGACATCTCTTTCCATGGAGAAAAAAAAGAAGATTTTATCAGACTGAGAATTATAAATTATAATCCTGATAAATTGTTGGAAAAAACTGTTAAAGATGTTGATGAAGCTGTATCATAT
>JALNXP010000087.1 GCA_023230285.1 Bacteroidales bacterium
TATCCAGACAAGAGCTTTATTTTCGAGCAAATCAACCACACCTTTGAAAGAAGCTTCTTCGCCGATAGGGATTTGCACTATCAATGGGCGTGCATTAAGTTTCTCTTTAATTTCGTTAACTACGTGGAAGAAGTCGGCACCCATACGGTCCATTTTATTTACAAAGCAAATGCGGGGTACACCATATTTATCAGCTTGTCTCCACACTGTTTCCGACTGTGGTTCCACGCCACCTACGGAGCAAAACACTACTACGCCGCCATCAAGGATACGGAGAGAGCGTTCAACTTCTACTGTAAAGTCGACATGTCCGGGGGTATCTATGATGTTTATTTTATACTTTTGGTCGTTGACGTTCCAAAATACAGTAGTAGCGGCGGAGGTAATTGTTATGCCGCGTTCTTGTTCCTGTGGCATCCAATCCATGGTAGCAGTACCTTCATGGACTTCGCCTATTCTGTAATTAGTACCTGTATAATACAGCATACGCTCGGTGGTAGTAGTTTTACCTGCGTCAATATGAGCCATTATCCCAATATTTCTCGTATGTAACAATCTATCAGACATTTGCGTTTCTTATTATACAGTTTCTATTTTTTTAATCAATACTAAGATCTATAATGAGCAAAAGCCTTATTAGCATCTGCCATTCTATGGATTTCTTCTTTACGTTTAAATGCGCCACCTTCTTCTTTGTAAGCCGACATGATTTCGTTAGCGAGTTTAAGACTAAATGTTTGTTCATGACGTTTACGGGCGAAGCCTATTAAATTTTTCATTCCGATAGACTCTTTACGACCCGGGCGTATTTCTGTAGGTATTTGAAAAGTTGCGCCACCGATACGTTGACTTTTAACCTCAACGGAAGGGGTAACATTAGTCAGGGCTTTTTCCCAGACTTCAAGTCCTTTTTCGCCGGTTTTTTCGCTAACTATGTCAATAGCATCATAAAACAATCTAAATGCAAGATTTTTCTTGCCACAAAGCATTATATTATTTACAAATTTTGTAACTTTCGGACTGCCATAAACGGGGTCTTGGAGTATAATACGTTTTTTTGGTTTTGCTTTTCTCATTGTTTATATCCTAAAATTATTACTTCTTTTTTTGTGCTGTTGCTGCTTGAGCTTTTGGACGTTTTGCGCCGTATTTGGAGCGTCTTTGTGTTCTTCCATTGACACCGCTTGTATCGAGAGCACCTCTTATTATATGATAACGAACGCCGGGTAAATCTTTAACACGACCGCCTCTAATCAAAACTATGGAGTGTTCTTGAAGATTATGACCTTCACCCGGAATATATGCGTTAACTTCCTTTTGATTGGTCAAACGAACTCTGGCAACTTTTCTCATTGCCGAATTAGGTTTCTTAGGGGTTGTTGTATACACTCTTACGCATACGCCACGACGCTGCGGACATCCGTCTAATGCAGGACATTTGCTTTTATATGTGAGCTTTTGACGCCCTTTTCTAACTAATTGATGTATTGTTGGCATACTCTGTTTTTTATTTTTTCTTTTTATTATAAATTTACTACTCTGAAAAAGTTTAAAAAACAGACAAAAAGACAGGATAGACTACAATCCCGTGAGCCTTCTCACGGTTTGAAACCTATAGTTGCCTTATTTTGTCAGGTTTCTTAAACGAGGAAAAGTATTGAGAAACAGCCACTTCTCACACTTTTCCAAATCAGGCTGCAAAGATACTATCATTTTGACAATAAACAAAATAAATTTATATATTTTTAACAATTTTTATTCTGCTTCTTTCTCAACGACAATATCAATAGCCGTTTTAACATCTTTAAAAACATTTACATTTGCCTTATATTCTCCAAGCTCTTTTATACGGTCGTCAGCAAGCACTATTTGCTTTTTGTCGACATCATAATTAAATTGAGCTTTAATAGCATCTGCAATCATAGCTGCTGTAACGGAGCCGAAAATAGTACCTGTATCAGTAGCTTTAACTTTCAAAGTTACTTTAACTGTACTTAATGCTGTTGCTAAATCATTAGCATCTTTTATCAATTTAGCTCTTTTATGCTCTTGTTGTTTCACAACTTCATTACGAACTTTTACAGCTGAAGGAGTAGCAACGATAGCATAACCTCTCGGTATTAAATAATTTCTTGCATACCCGGGTTTTACTGAAACTATATCTTGTATATAGCCGAGACCTTTAACATCTTGTTTTAATATTATATCCATAGTATTTCCTCCTTATTTTAATAAATCAGCAACGTAAGGTAATAAAGCAAGATGACGAGCTCTTTTAACAGCTTGAGCAACTTTCTTCTGATATTTATTTGACGTACCTGTCAATCTTCTGGGTAATATTCTCCCTTGGTCGTTAACGAACTTCAAGAGAAAATCAGCATCTTTATAATCAATATATTTAATGCCTAACTTTTTAAAACGGCAATATTTCTTTCTTTTAACATCTACTGCGATAGGAGTTAGATATTTAACATCTGTATTTTGCATCGTGTTTCTTTTTTTTAAATTAGACTAAAGTTCTTCTTTTGTAACATTCTCTGCTTCTTTTGTAACATTCTCTGTTGCTTTTGCCATTTTTTTCTCACGCTTACGGATATTATAAGCAACCGCATATTTATCGAGTGAAACAGTCAGAAAACGGATAATACGTTCATCACGTTTAAATTCTACCTCAAATGGTTTAATAACTTCAGGTTCAACTTTAAATTCAAAAAGTTGATAAAAACCTGAGCTTTTCTTTTGAATCGGATACGCCAATTTACGCATGCCCCAATTCTCTTCGTGTACGATTTCTGCTCCTTTGTCAGTCAGAAAATTTCTGAACTTCTTTACCGTTTCCTTCATCTGGTCGTCAGACAAAACGGGAGTCATAATGAAAACGGCTTCATACTGTTTTTGCATACTACTTTGATTATTAATTAATACTACAGTTTTTTAAAGTTTTTAAAAATGGCTGCAAAGATATATGTTTTTTTTGTTTTATGCAAGAGTTATTGTTTTTTTTGTAAACGAGAATGTTAACCGTAGATTCATTAGCATTGCGAAAGTACAATAAAGAGTTGAGAATTTCTTCTTGTTACTTTTTTATGATTAAACAAGTAACAAGAAAGTCTTCCGCTGTGTCAAAACCACATCAGCCAAGGCTGACCTGCATTGTTGTTTTGCAACAATTTCGATTTTGCCTTATCAGCTTATAAAATTCCTGACATGACTCCGAAAGGTGTCGCATATCCATAGCCGACGAATGTTTGTAATCTCCCTATATATATTAATAAGGTATCCCCTAGAACGGATAGCCTATCGCAAAGTTCCATACAAAATCGGAAAATTGATAGTTTTGCACTATCCTGCTGCCTTCTTCTAAAGCAGGGTCAGACACAGGAAGTGCCGTATCAAGACGGACAACGAAAAACTTAAAATCTAAGCGTAAACCGAAGCCTGCACTGACTGCAATTTCCTTGTAAAACCTGTTAAGTTCAAAGTTTCCACCCGGAAAATCGGAGTCTTCTTTCATCAGCCATACGTTACCGGCATCGGCAAATACAGCTCCTCTTACAAATTTATAAATAGGAAAACGAAATTCCACATTACACTTAAAAGATATGTCGCCTAACCTTTCTATATTGAGGTCACTGTTATAAGAGCCGGGACCTAATGTTTTAAGCAACCAGCCTCTTACATCGTTAGCACCGCCGCCAAAGAAACTTTTTTCCATCGGCAACGCCTCTGAATTTGAATATGGCACTCCTACCCCGCCGGATAAACGCGCAACAAACACTTTATTATTTGCAAAATAATGAAAATATTTAAAATCAACATCACCTAAAACATATTGTGCATATCTTACATTAAACAATTCATAATAATTTTTGCCTTCATCTTTTTGCGAATCAAAGGTGACACTTAAAAGATTAAGCAAATTACCTGATGATTCGATGGAAGTACGTAAATAAAAGAAATTGCCTAATTTATTGATATTCTGATTATTATATACAAAACTATACTTAGTACCGAAAAGAATATGGTCGGTATATTGACTTTTATAAAGTGTATTTGTCATATTATCAAGCATTTCTTGAAATTCCGGCGAGTTATCAATTTTTATCAAATTAAAATCTAATGGAGTTAAAATATGTGACAACTCTGTATTTTGTCGCCAATCGTATCTAAAAGAGGCATTAGCAATATGACGTTTATATATTGTTCGTTTTTGATAATTATAGCCAAGTTCTATTGTCGTTTTAGGATAAAGATAGCGGGGAAAATTCTTAAAAGTAGAAAATCCGATGAATCTGGGGAAGAAAAGGCTTGCAGAAGCTCCATATTGTACAGTTTGAATAAATTCCGAACTTTGACTACTTGAAACCTGCATTTCCACTGACCCGGTACCTTTCAAAGTAAAAGTTTCACCTCTGCGAAAAATATTTCTATTGCTATATGCGATATTCAGTCCCATTCCAAGTTTTCCTGAGGAGTTGGTGACTTCGGTTTCTATAGAAGGGACATGTATGGGGCGGCGTGTCAGTTCTATATTACAATTAAGCAGGCTGTCGGCAAAATCAGTAACAGGCGTAAAAGATATATTAGCATATCTGATTACATTAAACGCCGATAAACCTTTGTTTGTGTTTGTCACGTTTTCGCTACTATATACATCACCGGGCTTGATTTGAACGGCTCTAATTATTTCTGATGCCTTAAGTTTTTCTTTACCAATACAATACACATTATACTTTCCTGTTGCGTTTTCATTAGTTGATGGGAAAGAAGAATAATGTACATTAAGCGATTTATCATAATTAACACTTACATCATAATTAGGATAAATGTTGACATCATTTATATAAAATTTATGCTGTGGAATAATATTGGTTTCATTATTAATGGTAATAGTCGGGTCAACAATATCATAAGAAATATTTATAAGATTAGAGTTTCCGACAGTATCGGCATAAAAATGGATAAGGTCTTTGGAAAACAAAAAATAGCCTTGATTTACCATAATGTTTGTCACTCTTTCTCTCTCTTTATCAAGCACATAAGAATTATAGATATTTCCTTCTGCAATAAGCATATTTGATATATCTTTAAACGCATCTTTATAGATACTGTTTTCAGCTATAGAAAAGTCTATTTTATTATACAGATGTGGCTTACCGGTATTCACCAAATAACTGACTTTCAGTTTGCTTTTTTGGGTTGTATCGGTTAAAATTGAGATTTTAGGACTAAAATAGCCTATATTAAAAAGTTGTTGTTGTATTTGATTTTGTGATTTTATAAGGGCGAAAGTATCTACATATACCGGTGGTTCGCCGATTTTATGCAACCAAGTATTGAGTTTAGTTTTTTTATTATGAAGACCTGATATTTCATAAGCAAAAAGTTTCAGTCGTGTAACACCTAAAAATTTAGTATTAGGAGAAGGAGACACATAGCCGCTCAGGTCGGAAGATTTAACGGAAGTGGAATCGGGGTTGATGATTACCACTTTATTTTTCACTAATATAGGTCCGGTTCTATACAACTTTCTTTCTCCTGAACAAGCAGAGAGAAGAAAGGTTAAAGTTAGAAACAGAACCGGACCATACTTAGTGAACTTGCTCATAAATTAATATACTATTAATTTTTGATTAATATTTTTACTACCGGAAGTAATATTAATAATATATGTTCCTTTTTCTAAATCGGCGACACTAATTTGGCGTGAATTTACTAAAGCAAAACGTTTAACAAGTTGACCTTTGATATTAAACACATTGACTGTATAAAAAGCGTCATCATCAGCGGTAAAAGTGACTTCGGAATTAGCAGGATTTGGATAAAATTTAACTGTGTAGTTATTAATTTCATTATTAAAATGAGATATACCAATGACCATATCAGGATTATTACTATGTGTAACGATTTTTCCTGAAACGATAAGGATAGGATTTGAAGAGTCGTCACAATTTGAGCAAGTAACGCCGGTCACGCAGTCGGGGTAATCGGGGTTACACATATCGATATAGTCGGGAGCGAATTGATACTGTAATTCTGCGCCGGAGTTAATATAATCCGTCAAATCCCAATCCCATACCATTCCTATAGAGCCGGGGCACCATCCGGAGCGGTTATAGCTCCATGTTCCGTTTTGAGGCTGGCAACCTGCAGGGTTAGGAGTACATTGTCGCCACAGATGTTGGTCGTATTTTGATGTACCATTAACAAAGATATGATGAGTAGCTTCATAAAATTCGGCGGCGTTGCCGGTGTTCAGACTACCCCAATTATGTCCGGTGGTAGTCATTTTCAGGCTTGCGCTTTCAACTAAGTTATTAAATTCGTAATCTACGACAGGAACCGGCTGCTGATTGCTATAATTACCAAAGGAGTAAGTATTATTCCATATTTCTTTGAGGTCGGTGTACAAATAGTCTGGTGTACCTTTTGTAAAATTGAAGGTCAAGATTGGCTTATATCCGTCACCGTTCCAACTTTCGAAGAAAAATTCAAATTCCACAAGTCCCTGTAATAATGAAGTATAATCGGAAACGTCTACTGCATCTTCGCATTGCACGCCAAACGGGGAGATATAGCGGAAGAGTTCCATCCATTCACCTCTATAATTTCTTATGTTCATGCCGCCGATTCTATCGTAAGTATCGCAATTACCATTAACGCAATTATGGTCGTACATTGCGATGATAGCATTAAAAGCGCCAACGTGTGAAGGCATGACGTACTCACCTATTGCAGAATGTACTGAAGGTGTACAGATAAGATCTCCATTGATTGTCACAACACTGATGTCGTCATAAGAATCTATGACTTCGAATGTGCTTGTAGCGGTAGTAACTTGTCCGCCGGTAGTATTAACTACGACTGTAAGGTCGTGATTACCAAAAGCTGACGGTTGCCAGAAGCAGGAGAAGTAGCCGTTAGTAGGGTCATCGGGATAATATGTGATAGCTTCTATCGACTGACCGTCTACATTGCAGGTAACTTTTTCGACATGCAGAACGTCATTATGTTCTATATAAGCAGAGACAACAATCATTACCGGATTTAGTTCGGGCATATAAACTTTAGTATCGTCATAAGGACGTCTTATTTTAATTTCGGGATAATAAGCGAGAGCGTCGATGACATCAAAAGTTTTGTACACTGTTGGAGCGGGCAGCCAATTTTCGTCTCCTTCTTGAATAGCTTTGAAAGTTACTGTACCGACTTCGCTTGTAAGAGTCAAGGTATTGCCATCGATAGTAGCGGGACCGCTAACCATTTCGAAGCTCACCGGCAGTCCTGAAGTAGCTGTTGCCACGAGAGTAAGAGGTGGGTTTGTTATTAGCTGTTTAGGGACATCTTCCATAGAGATATACTGTACATTACCATCGCCCATCTGTCTGACGAGTAAATTATCGAAAGCACCTGTACCACCTTGGCAATGGAAAAAGACTCCATTCCAAACTTTATAGTCGAATTTATCGCCGGAGCCGGGAGTAAGTCCGAGATTAACTTCGGTAGCTTCGGAACACTGCAGCCATTCGCCGGTACAGTTAGGTTTTACAAAAACAGTAACAGAGCCTGCTCCACCAAAAGCATTAAAGTCGAAAGACATTTTATATCTTGACCATCCGGCTTCGGTATATGAAGCTATAATAATGCTTGAGCCGTCCGGGAGATTAAGACTTGTTTGATTGTCGTTAGTTCCTGACGATTTAATATATACGCCGCCATCTCCTTCTGTCATACCTACCAATATATTGCCATCATTATCAGCATCGAAGCCTACGCCATAAAAAGCTCCCCACCAGACACGATAGAAGTCCATTTCGAGGTCAATTACGCCACCATTTTGAAAGTTAAAATTAAAATTTGATGTTGCTTTTCTTGTTGCCGTGCGTCCGACACCGGGTCCGCCATAAGGATAAAAAACAGCCATAGTCTCATCAGGAGAAACTAAAGAACCATTAACATAATCCACATCAAAGTCCTGAGAAGAAGACGCAGTCTGATAATGTGTCGACCAGTTGTCTTGTCCATTAAGACACTGTGTGCCAACTGTTAAGGAGTTAAAATCGTATATGTACTCTGTTTGAGCGAACAAACATATACTCAACAGAAACGACAATAATAGAACAGATAATTTTTTCATGATATATAATTTATTTGTTATTTAATTCATCCACCAGACTTTAGTAGATTTACTATCGCCAAGCGGAGCCATTTTTGCAACTTGTTCCTGATAATTTTCGTGGTTATATTCATTTTCGGAAGACGGATACGGCAACCGATAAGTAATTAATTTAGAATGTCCTGTTGTTGTAGGAGTTTCATAATCAGAGCCAAGTGTTCTTCTTGCCAATATCCATGCTTCCCATGGTTGCAGAAATGAGTTCAGCCATCTTTGTTCGACAATAAGTTTAACGTATTCTTCATTAGTAAACAAATTCCATCCATTTTGTTCGAGATAATGATTAAACACATCGGAAGAGAATTTAGTACAAAGCGAATATATGTCCATACTTGCGAGAGCTTCTTCTAAAGGAGTATAATAATATGTCCATCTGTTAACATAGCCGGGCAGGTGTATCCAGAACAGGAAAGAACTTTCCATAGCATTTTGGAAAGCCAAGCCCACATCATTAGAATTAGCTTCGCCTACTATTCCGCGTGCGAGGATTTCGGCTTTTACGAAGCCAATTTCGGCGGCGGTCATCAATATTTCGGGGACATAAGCATCATCACGTATTAAATAATAATTAAATGAGGAGAACAAGCACAACGGGCTTTTAAAATAGTAATTATTATCGCGATAGCCATAAGGTGAGCCGCCCTCTGCCGGAGTAGAAG
>JALNXP010000088.1 GCA_023230285.1 Bacteroidales bacterium
ATTACCAAACGAGTAAGATATATCTTCGAGTTTATGTTTTCACAATTGATAATATCTGATTATCAGTTGTTTGATGATTTTGATGAGTTTGAAAGGTCGGAAGGCGTTAAGTTTGTTTATGATAAATCACCACATGGTGATTATCCTTTTATATACGAAAAAGATATAATGCTCAATCATGATATATTTGAAGTTCCTATTGTTGCTGATGTAGTTGATGGTGTTCATCTGATATTTGCGCATAATAAATCCGCCTCAATATTGAATTTTGACCCGTTTGCAGCATCATTTTATATGATAACTCGTTATGAAGAATATCTAATACACACGCGTGATAAACATCATCGCTATAATTTTTCCAATTCAATTGCTTATATCAATGGTTTTATTGATGTGCCGATTGTCCATTTATGGGCTAAAATGCTCGAAAATAAGATTATAAGCATCTATCCGGAGTGTAAATTCAAACACCCTGTATATCGCTTTTTGCCAACAATAGATGTGGATTTGGCTTATGAATACATTAACAAGGGGTTTGTCAGGACAAACGGCGGTGTCGTTAAAAGTTTATTTTCTGGTGATTTTGCCGTTTTTAAAGAAAGAATTGCTGTGATACTTCGACTGAAAAAAGATCCCTACGACACTTTTGACCATATTTTGGAAATCAAAAAAAAATATAATCTTAAGATGGTATTTTTCTTTTTGATGGCTTCTTATGGCGAACATGATAAAAGTAATTTGGTCTTTAATAAAAATTTCAGATGCTTAATCAGACATGTTTATGATTATGCTGATGTTGGCATACATCCGTCTTATTATAGTATGGACTATCCTGATTTAATTGATAAAGAGAAAACTATATTGGAGAAAATTTTACATTCTAAAGTAACGAAAAGCCGTCAGCATTTTTTGCGATTTGAAGTGCCGTCTACTTATCAAGATTTGAGCGACTGTGAGGTGACAGAAGATTATTCCATGGGATATGCAGGCAGTACGGGCTTTCGAGCCGGCGTTTGTGTGCCGTTCAAGTTTTTTAACCTTAAAACCAATGAAGAAACCAAACTGACAGTTTTTCCGGTCTCTGTTATGGATGCAACGCTTTTTAATTATTTGAAACTCGACTATACAAACGCCCTATTGGAAATAACCCGCATAGCAAACTTGATAAAAAAATACAATGGCGTATTTATACCTTTATGGCATAATAGCTCTTTATCCGCCAAAGGAATATGGAAAAACAGGAAAAATTTGTTTAAAGAACTGATAGAAATAGGAATAGACAATGATAATACACCTAAAACACAGTAATATAGATAAACAAAAGTGGAATAAAGTTGTCGAAAAATCATACCTTACACGTGTTTATCTGTTCTCTTGGTACTTAGATATAGTCTCTCCTAACTGGGAGGCTTTAGTCAGTGATGACGAGTACTCTTCCTTCTTTCCTTTGCCTGTAAAACATAAATTTGGAATAAAATATTTAGTGCAACCTTTGTTTGTACAGCAACTTGGAGCTTTCGGTCAACAGTATGATGAAAACTTTTTGCGCGAATGTTGTGTGTACATAAAAAAACATTATTTATATAGTAATATTAATTATAATGAACTGTGTTTTAGATGGTTGAATAATTCAGACATCCATTATCAAACTAAAAACAATATCATATTAAATATTATTTCTGATGCTGATAATCTTAATGAAAATCATAGTGTCAGCGATGCAAATTTATTGTATGAGCAGGTACGTAAAAATTATCATGAAAATGCAAAACGTAATATTTCAAAATTTGCCAAAAGTGACTGTTTTATAGAATATAGTGTTGGTAAATTTTCGTCTATCATTGATTTATATAGAAAAAACAACACTAAGCATAGATTAACGGAGCAGCATTATGTTGTTATAGAAAAGTTGGTAAAAGAAGCTGTTTTACAAGACAGGCTTAGTGTGGTGACAGCAGTGCGAGGCAATGAGATTGTTGCCGGTGCTATTTTTTTGCGAAGCGCCCGCACGTGGACATACATTTTTTCCGGCAATTCTGATTACGGTAAAACCATTGGTGCTGCGGCGGCTATAATTGATGCTTTTATCAAAGCAAACATTACCAAGATAGACATTATAGATTTTGAAGGCTCTAATGATGCCAACCTTGCGCATTTTTATCTTGGCTTTGGTGGCGAAACTGCTTGCTACGCCAACGTTCTTCGTAAGGGACCCGTATTTATATGGTAAATCATGTCTTCACATCCGTCCAATCCGCGTATATCCGTGTCCCATCCGTGCAATCCGTGTCCCATCTCCGCGTCCCATCTTCCACGCGCATTACGCTTTCTTCGATATTTTCAAAAATGCTTCTGTAATTTCATTTGCATAAGTACGAGTGACAGCGATATCCGGAATGTCAGCAATATCTAATTCAAGGAAAATACCGTCTTTGTCTTTACGTAAAACCTTAACGTGTTCAAAATTTACCATACAAGAACGACTACATCGCTTTATTGTTGTGGTAACCAATTGTTTAGATAAGTTCTTTAAAGAACTCCTTAACATAAAATCAGTGACTTTGCCCTTGTTAAGATATTTAATAATAACATAGTTATCAGCAGATTCAATATATAACAAATTTTCCGAAGTTACGGATATTCTAAATTCGCCTTTTTCATCTCTAAAAACTAATACGGAGTTGTCGATTTCTTCTATAGCCCCTTCTTCTTGTATTTTGTGTAATTTATGCTTTTTGTCTTGTAAAGCGAAATATAGAGATGTCAATGTATAAGGGAACAGCATTACCAACATTGTATGTATGCCGGCTTTTATTAATATTGTACCTATGCTCATGTAATCCGTCCAAGATATATGTCGGGCTATAATAGTGTAAACAGTGTAAAATATTGATAGAACAAAAATTTCGGCGACTATCCATAATGCAAATTGTACTACAAACATTTGATGTTTGCGAGCATAGTGGTACATTATAATTCTGCTGATTGTTATCACAAGTATTCCGGTCAATATTAAAATGCCGGAATACAGAAAAAATTTAATACGAGAAACATCGTACCAATTAATAGCACTGAAAGGATTATAGATATTTACAAAGCATAGTGCAAAAATAGCTGTAAAAACTATCAGTTTGACTATATTGTGTTTTTCTGTGAAAAATGTGGGCAGTATCTTTCTGGTCGCTTTCATTCGGTTGTCAAATATTTTGCAAAGATAATTTTATTTTTGATAAAAGATAATTTAATAGTTTAAAACCCTTTCGAATTCATAAGTGTTGTTGCAATTGTCGGTGACCACAATTTTAAATATGTTATTACCTTTCTTTATTCTTTTATCGAATTTATAAACTAAGAGACTATTTTTTGCGTCATAATCCATGAGTATCCATTCACCGTTCAACGTTGGAGTATATGATTTTATTCCGGAAGTTTTATCTTTTATGATAACTTTGATTTCTTGTTTACCGCTGACATTATTTGCAATTTTAGGCTTTAAAGATGCACATTTAATCTCCGGTGGTATTGTGTCGCATAAAAGTTTATAGCTTCCGAAATTGCGTGTCCACAAAGAAATCCACCCATCTGATATAGTGCCGCCAACATAATTCCAATTTTTTTGATTTTGTGCAGCTATATACAAATGAGGCTTAATATTATCGTCTAAGGTATCATTAATTTTGATACTTATTTTAAAAGTTTTGAATGTTACAAGAGTATTATCGCCGACTACATAAGTAGGAGAGAGGTCTTTAGCTTGTGCATCAACAATATTGAAGTCAAAAGCCAAATCATTGAACAATGTATAAGCTTCCATTTGCAGTTTGAAATCGTCAAAAGACAATTTATTGGTAGTAAAATATCTAAAGAAATAATCTTTAGATATGGTATCTGTCGGTTCGTAATAATTAGTGTCTCTTACAATGTTGAAAGATAATGCAGATGTGTTCAGATAGCTGTCTTTTACAACAAATTTAACTTTATGAATGCTGTCATCGCTAAGATTGACAATACCATTATTATCTACATTTTTTACCATCTGAAGTTTGTTGTTCGGCTCATGAAGTGTTCTATAATATCTTGCTTTACTGTTTATGAAATACTTATAGTCAATAACACTGTTGATGTATTTAGATTCTGAGAATAGGAAGCCGTCATTTTCTATATGGTATAAAGTGTCATTATCTACGAGGCATAGAAGTGAGTAGATGCCGTTTTTGTTACTTATGTCGTTCATGGCATCGTAGGCGTTGATGCCAAAATAAATCGGTCCTTGCAGATAGAGAGTGTCATTATCCAACAGATGATAATTTTCGCCCCAGCCGTTTGTAGTTTTTTTACATACTTCATTTTTCCCATTAACAAACGAGTTGTTACCGTATGGATATATTCTTAAAGCAATAATTTTAGGTTTTGTCCAATCTTTCACAGGCAATTTGAATTGCATGGGGTCTATCGGACGTTCACTTTTTGTCTCGCGTATTTCAAAATGGAGATGTGGTCCGGCGGAGCCGCCGGAATTACCCGACCATGCGATTATATCTCCTCTTTTCACCGGAAATGTTTCTGCATTAAGGAAAATATTTGCGTTGAAGGATTCTTTTTCATACTGGTATTTAACGACATAATCGGCTATGTCTTTTCTGAAATGATCTAAATGACCATATACGGAAGTGTAACCGTTTGGATGAGTGATATATATAGCTTTACCGTATCCGTAAGGACTTACAGATATTCTTGAAATATAACCGTCATATACGGCGACAACCTTCTTGCCGATTGCACCGCCGGTCTTAATGTCTATGCCGGAATGAAAATGATTAGAACGCAATTCACCAAAAGTGCCTGATAAATATAACTGCCCATCAGAGATAGGTGGTAAAAAATCAGGCACTTGTGATAATGCTGTTTCAATACAGGCAAAAAACAAAAAGAACAAAAATATTATTCTTCTCATTTTAGCTTTTTGACTTTATTTCCAAAATGGTGTTTTGGTTATTTTAGCCTTTAAGAGCTTTCCTCTTACGTCAATATATATTTCTGTACCGAGTTTTGAGTAGTCACTATCTACATATCCCATACCTAAGCCGACATGGAGTGTAGGAGACATAGTTCCTGATGTGACTTCACCAATAACTTCACCGTTTTCAGTGCAAATCTTGCAATGTTGGCGTGGAATACCTCTTTCTTCAAGTACGAAGCCTTTCAGACGTTTTTTAATGCCGTTGGCTTTAAGTTCTAACATCTTGTCTTTGTCAACAAAATCGTTGTCGTCAACAAATTTAGTAATCCAGCCTAAGCCTGCTTCGAGCGGACTTGTTGTGTCGTCAATGTCGTTGCCGTATAAGCAGAAACCTGATTCAAGTCTCAGCGTGTCGCGTGCTCCTAAACCTATTGGCTTAATGCCGTATTCTTCGCCTGCTTTAAATACTGCTTCCCATAATTTGGTTGCATATTCGTTTTTAACATAGACTTCGCATCCACCTGAACCTGTATATCCTGTAGTCGAAAAAATGGCGTTCTCTATTCCTGCAAAAGTAATTATCTTGCATGTGTAATATTCCATATCTTCTATAGGAGAATCGGTTAATTTCTGCATGGCTTTTAATGCTAAAGGTCCTTGAATAGCCAATTGACAATATTCATCGGAAACATTTACCAAATCAATGCCGGGAACTACACCAAACTCCGGAGCATGTTGTACACACCAATTGTAATCCTTCTCAATATTAGAAGCATTTACTACAAGATAATATAAGTCTTCTTTAAAACGATAAACAAGTAAATCATCAACAATACCACCTTTGCCGTTAGGCATACATGAGTATTGGACTTTACCATCGTGTAAGTCGTACACATTGTTAGTCGTTATCTTTTGTATAAAGGCTGCTGCTTTACTGCCTTTAACCCAAAATTCTCCCATGTGAGATACATCAAAAACACCTACGCCATTGCGTACTGTCTCATGTTCAACATTGATACCTGCAAATTGTACAGGCATAAGGAAACCTGCAAATGGTACCATTTTGGCACCTGCTTTTTCTACCAATTCTCTAAAAGCTGTCTGCTTTAATTCTGTTTGTTCCATAGAAAATATTTATAAAATTGTTAACTATCTGTCTATCGGTTTTTTCCAATGTAATATACCAAGCCGATATTGGCATAGATATTATACATCTTGTAACTGATACCACTAAAATCTGAATTTAATAATGAAGTCAGCGACCAATTAAGAGAAGCTGAAATCCAAAAATTATTATATATCTTTCGCTCATAACCGGCAACGGCAGCTATGTCGAAACTTCTTACTTCGTCATCAAAAGAATATTCTGCGTAGGTGATGTCAATTCTTTCTCCAATTGGAGTCTCTACTCTTAAATAACCGTCTTTAACGGCACCTTGAAATTCTTTTTGTATGGCATAACTCAGGTCAACGCCTAAATTAATTTTATAGCGAGGTTTTGAAAAGAATATTTTTACAGGAAAAATAAGATAGCAATTGTTTACATGTGTTTCATTTCTGCCTGTAAAATAACCTTTCGTTTGTACACCGTCAATCTCTACTTCCGTATAAATTTGATATACGGAAGCTCCGGCGTTCATACCTTTATATGCTATTATTGCTCCTGTTGATATACCAAATGGTGTTTCGAGATTCTGTAAGGATATTAAAGCTCCAATATAGGGTGCCATAGTTGGCGACCAGCTGAAGTTGGTAATGCGATTGGGAACAGGCAAAGGAACAGAGGCTCCTAAATGGAAACCGCCGACTATCTTTGTGCTGATAGACAGATTTTCTTCATTACTCGTCTCAGCTAAATTTTGACTGTAAATTGCCCCTGAGAAGACTATAAAAGCCAGTGTTATTATAATATTACGATACATCTTAATTAATTTATTCATTTTCAAAAATAATTTCCACATCATCGATAGTCAATGTACTTCCAACGGCACCGCGATAATAATCGCCTTCTTTGCTCGAGCCTGCAACAATAGAAAGTTGTAAACGAGCATCAGACGGAATCTCTTTATAATATATAAAAGGTATCTCAAAATAGGTGTACTCCTCACAATTGCCAAACGTAAATTCCGTTTTTGCAATTACTTTTTCGCCGCTATTGACAGTCTGGATATTCAGTCTGTCTTTGCCTTCAAATAATACGGCATAAAATGAAAATTCGTCAACGACATTTGGAACAACTGCACCATTTTCATCGGTAAATGTTTCGCCCGGAATATATTTTATCCATGCTGTCAATTTTGTCGGCTTGTTGGTGCCGTCATATACAAAAGGTGCTCCGAACTCTGCGCATAACAAAGGATTCGACATTAAATGCAGAGTGTTGAAATATCCTATGAATGCCGAACCTGAAATTATTGGCGGTATGATAGAACTTATGGTGTCTCCAAACATTGTGCGTAACTCAACAGCATAAGACCCTGTATGAGAGCTTGTTGACCGATAAGTAGGGTAGTCTATGTTCAACATCTTAGCTCCTAAGTTGGCTGATGTCCAACCTGCAGGCTCAAGATAAGAACCATTCGATTTTGAAACCCATTCCTCAAAATCAAACTGCCAGCTGATGTCGGTCGCAACAATAATCTTGTACGTCTGTTGCCAATTTCCGTCTTCCGAAGTTACTGTGTAACTGACAGCCGAACTAAAATCTTGAATAACACCACTCGCCGGTTCTATTGATCCTGCTTCAGAAATGGAAATTACCGGCTTTAAATGAGTGACATCTACTTCTGATGGAACTATGATTTCCATATCGTTAGACGTTAATAACCATAATGTTTTCACTGTCATAAAGTTTAATCCCTAAAATGTCGGCTTCCATGTTGAGCGGTTCACCACATTCACATGAGTTAAGTATTGTTGACATCACAAAAATAACAGATAAAAACGAAAGTATTTTATTCATACAAAATATACATATTAAATTAATTTGCAAATTTAAAAAAAAAATTGTGTATTGCTTGAGTTACTCGCATTTTTTTATTACTTACATTATGAACAAAGCTACACAATGACACTTTATCAAAATTTAATGCCGTTTTTTGCTCTAATAATAAAAATCTGTTTACCTTTGCCAAATAATTATTTAAATAAAAGCTGATGCAAAAATATTATACTATTATAATTGTTTTCTTTATAACTTGCCTTTTTACAAATTGCAATAAGCCTAACAATATTGATGACGATATAAGCAAAATTACGTTGAAATTTGAATTTTATGTTGATAATGCCAAACTTCAACAAAATGACATTAGCTTAACTACTTTTAGAAATGCTGCAGGTAATCTGTATCAAATTGAAGATATACAGATGATTATATCAAAAATTAAACTGATACGCTCCGACCAGAGTGAAGTCATCTTTAATAATGATGATTTTGTTCATTATATTGATTTTGAAGATACAACAACTCTGTCGTGGACACTTCCGAAAAGTTATGAAGAAGGTGTATACAAAAGTATCGGCTTTACCTTTGGATTAGATGAGGAAATGAATACCTCAGGCAGATTTAATAATCCTCCTATCAGCGATATGTTTTGGCCCGAAACCTTAGGCGGCGGCTATCATTATATGAAACTTAACTGCAAATGGAATTACGTGGAATCTTTAAAAGAACTTACTCCCCTTAATTTTCATCTTGGCAGATATCCAATATACGCCGCTTCTTTTAACGACCCGATAGATTTTGTTGACAACTATTTTGCAGTGAATTTTCCCATCTCTTTTGATGTTAAGGAAGATGAAGATAAGATATTTATTGTGAAAGTTGATATAAATCAGTGGTTTGCCGAGCCTAATGTTATC